>DASZFE010000260.1:0-3002 GCA_035940155.1 Solirubrobacteraceae bacterium
TACGGCCACGGCCCCGTCACGCGCCTGTTGACCCCCTTGCGGGGGCTCGTGCGCCCGGGCAACTCCGGCGGCCCCCTCGTGGACGCCGAGGGGCACGTCCTCACGACCGTCTTCGCCGAGACCACCGGCGGCGGCCCCCACGGGGGCTACGGCGTCGCGAACGCCACCGTAGCGCAGGTCCTGAGCGAAGCGGGCAGGCCCGTCTCGACGGGTGCCTGCTCCGGCGGGTGAGCTACGCTGACCGCCATGTCCAAGACGCTCGTGATCGCCGAGAAGCCCTCCGTGGGGCGCGACCTCGCGCGTGTTCTCCCGGGGCCCTTCGCCAAGCACGAGGGCTGGCTGGAGGCGCCCGAGTGGGTTGTCACCTGGGCCGTCGGGCACCTCGTCCAGCTCGCCGAGCCCGACGAGTACGACCCGAAGTTCAAACGGTGGAGGATGCCCGACCTGCCGATCGTCCCCGAGCACTTCAAGCTCGTCGTCCGCGACGAGCGCTCGCGCAAGCAGATGTCCGTTGTCTCCGGCCAGCTGCGCCGCGAGGACGTCGGCGAGGTCGTCAACGCCTGCGACGCCGGGCGCGAGGGCGAGCTGATCTTCGCCTACCTCTATGAGAAGGCGAAAGCGAAAAAGCCCGTCCGGCGGCTCTGGCTGAGCTCGATGACGAACGCCGCGATGAAACGGGCCTTCGGGGAGCTGCGCCCCGCGGAGGAGCTGAAGCTCCTGGAGCAGGCCGCGCGCTCGCGCTCGGAGGCCGACTGGATCGTCGGGATGAACGCCACGCGCGCCGCGACGATCCGCCTGCGTACCTCCTTCGACGGGGCGGTCTCGCTCGGGCGTGTCCAGACGCCCACGCTGGCGATCGTCGCGCGCCGCGAGGAGGAGATTAGGGCCTTCAAGCCCGAGCCCTACTGGCTCGTCGACGCGACCTTCGCCGGGGAGCCCCTGGAGAGCGCGGGCTCCGAGCGCGTCTATGTCGGACGCTTCCACGCCGGGAGCGCCGCGGGCAACGAGGGCAAAGGCGCGCGGATCGCCACGGAGGAGATCGCGCTCGCGGTCGTGGAGGCCTGCCGCGAGCGGCCCGGGACGATCACGAAGCTCGAGAAGAAACAGCAGCGCGAGCGGGCCCCGCTCCTGTATGACCTGACCTCGCTCCAGCGCGACGCGAACACCCGCTTCGGGTTCTCCGCGCGCCGGACCCTCGCGGCCGCGCAGCGACTGTACGAGGAGCACAAGGCCCTCACCTACCCGCGCACGAGCTCCCGCTACCTCACGACCGACATGGTCCCCGAGATCAAGCCCACCGCCGAGCTCCTGGGGGGGCGGCCGGAGTACGCGAAGGCCTCCGCCTACGTCGGGAGCCTCGACCTCCTCCCGCTGGCCCGCGTCGTGGACGACGAGAAGGTCGCCGACCACCACGCGATCATCCCCACGCGCGCCGAGCACAGCCTGGAGAAGATGAGCGAGGACGACCTGCGCGTCTACGACATGGTCGTCCGGCGCTTCCTCGCCGTCTTCCACCCCGAGGCGGAGTTCGAGAACACCCGCGTGGAGACCACCGTGAGCCCCGCCGCCGAGAGCGCCGCCGGGCAGCGTGGGGAGAGCTTCACCTTCCGCACCTCCGGCAAGCTCCTCCTCGTCCCCGGCTGGCGGGGCGTCTACGGGGAGACCACCACCGAGGAGCGCGCCGCGGCGGCCGCGGAGGGCGAGGAGGACGAGGCCGTCGAGCAGCAGCTCCCGCGCCTGCTCGACGGCGAGACCGTCGCCACGCGCGAGATCCAGAGCGCCCGCAAGGAAACCAAGCCCCCCCGGCGCTACTCCGACGCCTCCCTCCTCGGCGCCATGGAGACCGCCGGGAAGCTCGTCGAGGACGAAGAGCTCCGCGAGGCGATGAAGAACTCCGGCATCGGCACCCCCGCCACCCGCGCCTCGATCATCGAGCGGCTGATCCAGGTCGGCTACATCGAGCGCGACGGCCGCTCCCTCGTGGCGACCGAGAAGGGCCGCAACGTCGTGCGCCTCCTCGACGGCCACCCCCTCACCTCCCCCGAACTCACCGGCCGGTGGGAGCACCGCCTGGAGCGCATCGAGCACGGCCAGGACTCCCGCGAGGGCTTCATGAACGACATCGCCGGCTTCGCCCGCGAGACCGTGGCCGTCCTCGACGAGAAGCTCAAGGACGTCCGCATCCCCCGCGCCGACCTCGGCCCCTGCCCCGTCTGCGGGCACCACATCATGGAAAACCGCAAGGGCTACTCCTGCTGGGCCCGCGAAGACCCCGGCTGCGGCTTCGTCATCTGGAAGTCCAAGGCCGGCAAGCAGCTCCCCGTCGCTGTCGCCCGCGAGCTGATCAAGACCGGCTACACCGAGCGTCCCGTCACCGGCTTTCGCAGTCGCGCCGGGCGCAGCTTCCGCGCCCGTCTCGCCCTCAGCCAGACCGAGGACGGCAAATGGCGCGTGGAGTTCAACGAGCCCTGGGCCCGCGAGGGCGAGAAGCCGCCCGACCAGGAGACCGTTCCCGCCACGACCGACGCCGTTGCCGCTGACGCCGTCGCCGACGCCGCTTAGAACCGGGCGCGTCGGGTCCAGATCCACCCGTCCCGGCCGCGATCTTTGCTCCGCTGCACCCCGGCGCCTGTGCGTCGGGCGCATGCGGGATCGTATAACCCGGTGCCCATCACGCTCGTAACGGGGCCCGCAAACGCGGGCAAGGCCGAGGTCGTCCTCGGTGAGCTCCGCGCCCGCGCCGCCCGCGGCGAGCGGCCCATCCTCGTCGTCCCCACCCGCGCCGACGTCGAGCGCTACGGCCGGGAGCTCCAGGGGCTCCAGGAGCCCGAGGGCCCCCCGGGGTCGGAGGGGCCCGCGGAGCGGGAGATCCGCGTGGAGCGCTTCGAGGGCCTCCTCGCGGAGGTCCTCCGCCGCGCGGGCTCCACCGGCCGCGAGCCCGCCCCACTCGTCCGCGAACGCCTCCTCGCGACCCTTGCCGCACGCCTCCACGCCCGCCCGGA
>DASZFE010000261.1:0-3375 GCA_035940155.1 Solirubrobacteraceae bacterium
ATCGGCCGCCACGTGGGGCTGGCGGTGGCGCTGGAGGGGGCGCTGAAGCTGAAGGAGATCTCCTATATTGCGACGGACGCGTACGCGGCGGGGGAGATGAAGCACGGCCCGATCGCGCTCCTGGACGAGTCGACGCCGGTGGTGTGCGTGGCGACGGACTCGCCGGTGCTTGAGAAGCTGATCTCGAACATGCAGGAGGTGCGGGCGCGGGGGGCGCAGGTGCTCGCGCTGACGACGGCGGGGAACGAGCAGGTGGCGCGGCACGCGGACGCGGCGATCCCGATCCCGGGGGTGGACTGGATGCTGCAGCCGATCCTCGCGGTGATCCCGCTGCAGATGCTCGCTTATGGGATCGCGCGCCGGCGCGGGCTGAACGTCGACCAGCCGCGGAACCTCGCGAAGACCGTCACGGTGGAGTAGGCCGAGGGGCCTCCTCGGGATGTGCGCGCTTCCGGACTGGTGTGAGGGGCTGCCCGACGCGGAGGGGATGCGGGCGATCGACCGCTGGGCGATCGAGACCCGCGGGGTGCCCTCGCTCGAGCTGATGGAGCGCGCGGGCCTCGGGGTGGCGCGGGAGCTGGAGCGAGCTTTCCCCGAGGGCCCCGTCGCGGCGCTCTGCGGGCGGGGGAACAACGGCGGCGACGGGCTCGTGGTGGCGCGCCTGTTGCGCGAGGCGGGCCGACCGACGAGGGTGCTCTGCACGGCCGCGGGGAAGCACCTCTCCGAGGACGCGCGCGCGAACTTCGAGCGCCTGCCGGGGGAGGCGCTAATGGTGCTCGAGGAGGAGGACGGGGGGGATGCCTGGCGGGGCCATCCGGCGCTCGTGGGGGCCGGGGTGATCCTCGACGCGCTCCTGGGAACGGGTTTCGCGGGGTCGCCGCGGGGCGGGGTCGCGCGGGCGATCGCCGCAGCGAACGATTCCCCCGCGCCGGTCGTGAGCGTGGACGTGCCGAGCGGCGTGGACGCCTCGAGCGGGGTCGTCGCAGGGGATGCCGTGCGGGCGGCGCTGACGGTGAGCTTCCACGCGGGCAAGCCGGGCCTGTGGATCCACCCGGGGAAGGGCCTTGCGGGGGAGGTCCGGCGGATCGAGATCGGCATCCCGCGCGGGGCGCCCGCGGAGGCGAGGGTCGGACTGATCTCCCCGCGGGTCCTCGCGGAGCTCCCGCACCGGGGGGCGCTCTCGACGAAGCTCTCGGGCGGCCACGTCCTGGTCGCGGGGGGATCGCGGGACCTGAGCGGCGCGCCACGGATGGCGGCGCTGGCGTGCCTGCGGGCGGGCGCGGGGTACGTGACGGCATACCTCCCCGAGTCCCTGCAGGGGACGCTCGCGGGGGGCCTGCTCGAGGTGATGACGCGGGGGCTCCCGGAGAGGCACGGCGAGCTGACCCCGGCGGGCGTCCAGGCCGTGCTGGACGGGCTCGACGCGGGCAGGGTCGTGGATGCGGCGGTCGGCGCGGACGCGCCCGGTGTGGGCTCGCGCCGGGCGGGCTTGGGGACGGGCGCGGGCGCACTGGTGCTCGGCCCGGGGCTCGGACGGGGCTCGGGCGCGGCGTCCTTCGCGCGCGAGCTCGCGATACGGGCGCCGGGGGCGCTGGTGCTCGACGCGGACGGCCTGAACGCCTTCGCGGGGGACGCGGGGGCGCTCGCGGCCCGGGAGGGCCCCACGGTGCTGACGCCTCACGCGGGGGAGCTCGCGCGCCTGCTGGGGTGCGAGCGCGCGGAGATCGAAGGCGAGCGCCTGAGCCGGGTGCGTGCGGCGGCGGAGCAGACGGCCGCGGTCGTGGTGCTCAAGGGGGACGACACCCTGATCGCGGAGCCCGGTGGGATGGTCGCGGTGAGCCCGGGAGGTAGTCCGGGGCTGGCAACCGCGGGCACCGGGGACGTGCTCTCCGGAGTGATCGGGGCGCTGCTCGCGCAGGGGCTGGACGCGTTCACGGCGGCGTGCGCGGGGGTCTGGCTGCACGTGCGGGCGGGGCGCGAGGCGGCGCGCCGGCAGGGTTCCGCGGAGGGCGTGATCGCAAGCGACGTGATCGCCGCGCTGCCCGCGGCGCGGGCGCCGGAGCCGGAGCCGGGGGAATGAAGGCGTACCCCGTTCGGGGCACATGGCGGTGAGCGAGCGCGTGGAGCTCGAGCACGAGCGCGCCCTGGCGCGTGTGAACGTCGCGGCAATCGAGCGCAACTGCGCGCGGATGCTCTCCGAGCTCGACGGCGGGAGCCTCTGCGCGGTCGTGAAGGCCGACGGCTACGGACACGGCGCGCTGCCCGCGGCGATCGCGGCGATCGCGGGCGGCGCGAGCCGGCTGGCGGTGGCGAGCGTGCGCGAGGCGCGCGAGCTCGTCGATGAGGTGAACGTGCCGCTGCTGATCATGGGACCGATCGAGACGAACGACCTGGAAGAGGTCGTCGACGTCGGCTACGAACTGCTGGCGAGGAGCGAGAGGCTCGTGAAGTGGGTCGGGGAACTCACCGAGGAGATCGGCACGCGGGCGCGCCTGCACGTGAAGCTCGACAGCGGCATGGGCCGGCTCGGCACGCGCGATCCGGAACAGGCCTCGCGGATCGTCGCGGCGATCGACTCCGAGCCGAGCGTCGACCTGGCGGGGGTGATGACCCACTTCGCCACCGCGGACGAGCGCGAGGGGGAATTCTTCGAGGAGCAGCTCGAGCGCTTCACGGAGTGGGCGCTGCCGATCAAGCGCACGCACCCCGAGACGCTCGTGCACGCGGCGAACAGTGCGGCGACGCTGCGGGAGGCGCGTGCGCACTTCGACATGGTGCGGTGCGGGATCTCGATCTACGGGATGGACCCCTTCGGCGAGGACCCGGCCGCACAGGGTCTCGAGCCGGCGCTCGAGCTCAGCTCCTACCTCGCGGAGGTCAAGGAGTGCGCGGTGGGGGAGAGCACGGGCTATGGACGGCGGTTCGTCGCCGAGCGCGGGACGCAGCTCGGGGTGGTCCCGATCGGTTACGGCGACGGTTGGCGACGGGCGCTCTCCAATAACGCGGAGGTCCTGGTCGAGGGCCGCCGCCACCCGCTCGTGGGGACGATCAGCATGGACAGCTTCGCGGTCGATCTCGGGCCGGGCCCGGCGGGGGAGGAGCTGCGCAGCGCAGAGGTCGTGCTGATCGGCGCGCGCGGGTCGGAGCGGATCACCGCAGAGGAGGTTGCGCGGCGGATCGAGACGATCAACTACGAGGTCACCTGTGGGCTGACGGCGCGGGTCGTGCGGGTCTACCACCGCGACGGGGAGCGCCTGCCGGACTATGAGATCTGGAGTGAGTGAGCGGCCCCGGAGCGGTGAGCGGCCCCGGAGCCCGGCGCTGGAGGTCGCTCGCCAGACGCTCCCGGTCGATCGCACGTGGCTCGTCGGCGGG
>DASZFE010000262.1:0-1554 GCA_035940155.1 Solirubrobacteraceae bacterium
GAGGATGTCGAATAGGCCGCTTCGCGCGGCCTCCCCGAGCGTCTGGAAGTAGGTCCGCCAGATCTCCTCCGCGCTGCGTCCCTCCCCCCAGATCCCGTGCTCCTCCATGTCCACGGCGCGCTCGCGGATAAAGTGCACGGAGCCCACGACGTAGTCGAAGTCGCGCGCCTGGAGGATATTCGCCGTGCGGTCCTCGACGCCCGGGAGGAAGTCCGCCTCGATCCCGAGCCGCAGGTCGGTCCGCTCGCGCACGAAGTCACAGTAGTCGTCGAGGTCGTCCACGGCGTTCTGCACCCAGAAGGGGTGCCGCCAGAGCTCGAGGGCCTGCTGGAAGCGGTGGATGTGCTCGGAGACCCCGAGCTCCGCGATCCCGCGCTCGCTTGCGGCCTCACGGTAGCGCTCGACGTTCGCCTCGGTGAAGTGCTCTGAGGCGCTCGCCTCCAAGTCGTCGGGGCGCAGGTGGAGGTGATAGTCGGTGAGCATCCCGCGCGATTCAAGCACGCCCGGAGGCGAGCAGGAGCTCGGCGAGCTCGAGGTCGAGCCTCGTCGTCACCTTCAGGTTCTCCCGGGGCGCGGGCACGACCACGACCCGCCCCCCCGCGCGCTCCACGAGCCACGCATCGTCGGTCGCCCGCGCGAGGACCTCCCGGGGCGCCTCCAGGGCCTTCTCTAGCGCCGCGCGGCGGAAGACCTGCGGGGTCTGCACCGCCCAGAGGTCCGCGCGATCGAGCGTCTCGCTCACCACGCCCCCCTCTGCGCCGCCCCCCTGTACGCGCTTGATCGTGTCCGTCACGGGCGCCGCCGCCACCGCACAGTCGACCCCCTCGGCCTCCACCGCCGCGAGGACCGCCTCGGCGAGCTCCGGAGTCAGGAGCGGGCGGGCGGCGTCGTGCACAAGGACCGGATCGCCGGGTCCCGCCGCCCCGAGCGCGAGCGCGACCGACTGCGAGCGCACGGCGCCCCCGAGGACCCCGCGCGTGCCAGCGGGGGCGCCAACGCCCGGGGGGAGCGCGAGGATGATCTCCTCGACCGCCCCCACCCCGCGCAGCGCCTGCACGCTCCACTCCAGCAGCGGACGCCCCGCGAGCTCGACGAGCGCCTTCGGGCGACCCGCCCCGAGGCGCTCGCCGCTCCCGGCGGCGAGGATCAGCGCGACCGCCAAGCCCTACTTCGCCACGGCCATCTGGCTCGCGGCCGAGCTCGCGAGCATCTCGTCGAGGTAGCTCTCCGCCTCGTCCTCGTCCTTGTCGAGCGCGTACATCAGCTCCGAGGCGAGGATCTTCTTCGCGCGCGTGAACATCTGCTTCTCGCCCGTCGAGAGGCCCTTCTCGCTCTCGCGCAGCGCGAGGTTGCGGACGACCTCCGCGAGCTCGTAGATGTCGCCCGTCTTGATCTTGTCGCGGTTGTGCTTGAAGCGGCGGTTCCAGTTCTTGGGCATCTCGGAGACATCATCCTGGAGGACTTCGAGGACCTTCTTGACGGTTTCCTCGTCGATCACCCGCCGCAGCCCTGCGAGGGCGGCGTTCTCGGTCGGGACCTTCACGGTCATGTCGT
>DASZFE010000263.1:0-1737 GCA_035940155.1 Solirubrobacteraceae bacterium
CCCTCGCCCTCGCCCTGCGTCGCGCGCACCGGCGGTCGGGCTTCGAGCTCATCCACGCCCACAACGCCGTCCCCGCCGGCGACGCCGTGCGCCGTGCGCGCCCGGGGGTCCCGCTCGTGGTCTCCGTCCATGGGGGCGACGTCCTCTACACCGCCCCCCGCAGCGAGGTCGGGCGCGCCGCCGTCGGGCGCGGCCTGGGCGCCGCGCGGCTCGTCCTCGCCAACAGCGCCGGCGTCGCCGAGCTCGCCCGGGGCTACGGCGCCCGGGAGACCCGCGTCGTCCACCTCGGCGCCGACCTCCCCACCGAGGCCGCCCCGCGTCAGGGGCCCCCCGCGCTCGTGACCCTCGGGCACCTCGTCGCCCGCAAGCGCCACGGCGACATCATCCGCGTCCTCGCCGTCCTCGCCGACAAACACCCCACCCTCCGCTACGCCGTCGTCGGCGACGGGCCCGAGCGCCCCGCGCTCGAAGGGCTCGCCGAGCGTCTCGGGGTCGCCGAGCGCGTCGACTTCCACGGCCAGCGCCCCCCCGACGACGCAATCGACCTCGCCCGGCGCTGCACGATCTTCGCGATGCCCTCCACCGAGGAGGCCTTTGGCGTCGCCTACGTCGAGGCCATGGCCGCCGGGCTCCCCGCGATCGGCTGCCGCGGCGAGCCCGGGCCCGAGGAGATCGCCGCCGCCGGCGACGGCTTCGTGCTCGTCCCCCCCGGCGACATCGAGCGCCTCTCCCAGCGCATCGACGAGCTCCTCCGCGACCCCGACCGCCTGCGCGAGCTCGGCCGGCGCGCCCGGGCGACCGTCGCCGCGCACTTCACCTGGGGGCGCTGCGGGGAGCAGACCCTCGCGGCCTACGAGGAGGCCCTGCGGTGAGCGAGCGGCCCGTCCTCTTCGTCACCGGCCACGCCCCGCCCTACCGCCGGCGGGCCTTCGCCGCGCTCCACGAGCTCGAGAACGTCGAGTACGCCCTCTTCGGCGGGCCCCTCCAGCACGGGATCGGGCCGCCCTCCCCCGGGCCGCCCGAGGGCGAGGGGGGCGGCGAGAGCGCCGGCGGGAACGAGCTCCCCTTTCCAAACCGGCACGTCAGCCAGCACGAGATCGGGAGGCTCGCCGCGAGCGGGCGCCACCGCGCCGTGATCGCCTCCACCGGCGGGCGCCTCGCGCTGCCCCTCGCCTGGGCCGGTGCGCGCCGAGCCGGAGCGCCCCTGCTCCTCTGGAGCTCCCTCTGGGCCCACCCCCGCAGCCCCGCCCACGCAATCAGCTACCCGCTCCTGCTGCGCCTCTACCGCTCCGCGGACGCCCTCGTCACGTACGGCCCCCACGTCAGCGCCCACGTGCGCGCGCGGGGCGCCCGCAACGTCCACGTCGCCCCCCAGGCCGTCGAGAACGAGTTCTGGAGCGCTCCCGAGGTCTCCCCGCCGCCCACGCCCCCCTGGCCCGCGGGGGCCGACGTGAAGTTTCTGTTTGCCGGACGCCCAACCCGGGAAAAGGGACTAGGGGTGTTGATCGAGGCCTGGCGTGCCTCGGGCCTTTGCGCACCCTCCGCCGCGCTCGTCCTCGTCGGCGTGGGATCCAGCCCCCCTTGGGTCCCCGCCGGCGGCGCGGTGTCCCCCGAGAGCGGGGGACGCGACCCGCACGGCATCCTCACCCTCGACCCCGTCGGCCCGCGCGAGCTGCGCGACATCTACGCCGCCGCGGACGTCCTCGTCGTGCCGTCGATCGCCACGCGAACCTTTCG
>DASZFE010000264.1:0-2556 GCA_035940155.1 Solirubrobacteraceae bacterium
CGAGCTCACCATCCCGCGGGGGGCCCGCGTCGAGCCCGCCCGGGAGGTCCTCGCGCGCGGGGCCTCCGGGGAGGTCCACGTCGACCCCGACGCCCGGCGGCTCACCGCGCCCGTCGAGGGCGGCGCGGGCCGTCTGGCGGAGCTCGTCCGCGAGCTCGACGAGGCGGGGGTCCGGATCGAGGACCTCGCCGTCCGCCGCCCCACCCTCGACGACGTCTTCCTCGCCCTCACCGGCCACGAGGCCCGGGACGCGCGCGAGGCAACCGAGGAGGCCGCTCGATGAGCACGGCACCGGCAGGGGAGCTCACGCAGGAGCAGCGCACGGGGCTCCTCGGGCGCCTCTACTGGACCCTCCACGACGCGCTCGTCCTGACCGAGCGGGGTCTGCGCCAGACGACGCGGATCCCCGAGCTCATGGTCTTCGCGACGATCCAGCCCGTGATGTTCGTGCTGCTCTTCCGCTACGTCTTTGGCGGGGCGATCCACGTCGGCGGGGGGGTCTCCTACGTGAACTACCTGATGGCGGGGATCTTCGTCCAGACGGTCGCCTTCGGCGCGATGACGACCGGGATCGGGCTCGCGGACGACCTCCAGAAGGGGCTCGTGGACCGCTTCCGCTCGCTGCCGATGTCGCGCCTGGCGGTCCTCCTCGGGAGGACCCTAGCGGACCTCGTGCGCAACGTCTTCACGGTCCTGGTCATGCTCGCGGTGGGCGTCGCGGTGGGCTTTCGCCCGCACGGGAGCCCGCTCGGCTGGCTCGCGGCGGGGGGGCTCCTGCTGATCTTCTCCTTCTCCCTCTCCTGGATCGGCGCGAGCATCGGCCTGGCGGTGCGCAACGTCGAGGCGGTCCAGTCGGCGGGGTTCATCTGGCTCTTCCCCCTCACCTTCGCCTCGAGCGCCTTCGTCCCGATCGCCACGATGCCGATCTGGCTGCGGAGTTTCGCCGAAGCGCAGCCGATCACGAAGATGGTCGACGCCGTCCGCGCCTGGGCCCTCGGGGAGCCCGTCGGCTCGAGCGGCTGGATCGCCCTGGCGTGGTGCCTGGGCGTGCTGCTCGTCTTCGCTCCCCTCGCCGTGCGCCTCTTCCGAGGCTCGGCGACGAAGAGCTGAGCGAAGCGCCGGGTCGCTCAGCAGCGGTGGATCTCCGCCCAGACGCGCTCCCCGTCGTCCTCGGGGACGTCCAGCAGGGACCTCACGCGCGGGGTGAGGATGTCGCGCAGGACCCGCACGGCGGCGTGGCAGTGGCGCGCCTTCGTCGAGACCGGGTCCCCGGCGTTGCCGCGTTCCTCCAGGCGCAGCCCCGCGGCGTCCGTCGCCTGCGCGCGGCGTCGGGCCTCGATCCAGACGACCTCGAGGTAGGCCTCCGCGGCGGCGAGCTGCTCCTCGGGGAGGTCCTCGCGCGTCTCCAGCTGACGGAGGACCGGGGCGACCTCGCTCTTCAGCCACTGCTCCTCGGCGTGCGCCCGCAAGAGGAGCGAGACGTCGGCGTGGTGGGTGCAATCAAAGCGATCTGACATGCCTGGGGGTACCGGGCCTTTGAGTTCGCTCCCCGGTCTGCTCTTGGATTCGACCCGGTCGTGAGCGCGCTTTAGAAGACGCGGCCCGGCTACACGGATCTTGGGCGCCGGGCGTCCCCAAACGTGCCTAAAGCACCCCCGCTCAAGGGGCCGATGTTCTAAGTGGTGTCCCTCGCCTACGACCCCACGACCCGTCCACCCGGCCAGCACACCCGCTCGATCGTGCGGCGCCTGCGGATGCGCACGCTCGTCACGCTCGGGGTCCTCGCGGTCGCGACGGCCCTCCTGGGGCGAGCGCTGGGCTGGCGCGATCCGATCTTCATGGGCTCCGAGGTCGCGCTCCTGGCGGTGATCTTCGCGATCTCCCGTCTGGTCCTGCCGCTCGTGGACCGTCACGACCGGGGGGCGGAGGGAGAAGAGCAGGTGGGGCGGCTCCTGGAGGAGCTCTCCGGGGAGGGCTGGTACGTCCTGCACGACGCGAGCTTCGGGAACGGGAACGTCGACCACATCCTGATCGGACCCGCGGGGGTCTACACGATCGAGACCAAGAGCCACCCGGGCCCCGTCCACGTCGGGCGCGTCCACGGGGCGACCCTCGCGCAGGCCCAGTCCCAGCGCCGCGCGATCGAGCGCGCCACGGGGGAGCGCGTGGAGCCTCTGATCGTCTTCAGCCGCGCCTGGGTCGACCGGCCGCTGACGCGCCGGCGGGGCGTGCGGATGCTGCCCGCGCGGATGCTCCTGGGCTATCTCGTCCGCCAGCCCCTCCGACTGGACCCCGCCGAGGTCGAGCGCGCGCACCGGCGACTCGCGCGCGCGCTGGTGGAGTCCCACTCGAGACCCCACGCCCGCCGACGCCGCGCGCGCGCGGCACGGCCCGCGCCGAGCGCCTGGTCGCTCACCGGGCGCTAAGGGCCCGCGAAGAAATAGATGGCGGGATCGGGGTGCTCGAATGGTGGATGCCAGACGCCGCACGCGAGCGCAGGCGTGCCGGTGGCACGTCGAGCATCGCGGGTGGCGCCTGGCGCCGCCAGGCGAATAC
>DASZFE010000265.1:0-4457 GCA_035940155.1 Solirubrobacteraceae bacterium
ACGCGCTCGCGAACCTCGTGGGCCGCGGCCGCATCGAGGCCGTCTCCGGTGCGCAACTGCTCGATCAACTCACGACGAAGCTCGGCCTTCTCGGCCTCTTCTCCGCGCCCAACTTCGATCTCTCGCAGCCGATCACGAGCGCCACGGATCACCAAGTCGTCGAGCTTGACGCGCTCCCCTCGGCGACGAAGGGAATCGAGCGCCTCACGCACTGGAGGGGTCTCGGTGATCGAATGACGTGGATGGCGGGTGGGCACCCGATGAGTGTAGCACCTAGTACAGCACTGCTGCCTGTCATCGTCCTCGCCGCTTCTGAGGCGGGTTCGAACAACTACCACCCACCTGGCCAAGACGGGGAGATCGGGACGACGTGCGAACCCCGACCCTGGTTCTCAGAGTGAGGGTTCGCACTTCGAGCAAATGGCGGAGAGGGAGGGATTCGAACCCTCGAACGAGGTCAACCCCCGTTACGCGATTTCCAGTCGCGCCCATTCAACCGCTCTGGCACCTCTCCCGGGACCGCCCTCGCGTCTGCGGTCCACACAGGCTACGACACCGCGCGCTCGGCCCGCTGGTAGGCTCCCGACCATGCCTCTCGCCAGCGCCGCCACCTCGATGGACGTCGGCCTCCTCGTCACCTTCCTCGGGATCGGCGTCGTCGTGAACGTCATCATCGTCTACATCGCCATCCAGGTCAGCGGCGAACGCCAGCAGAACCGCGAATAGCTCAGATGATGTAGACCGGCGTCCCCACCGGCGTGCGACTGTAGAGGGCGATCACGTCCGGTATGCGCATCCGCACGCACCCGTGGGAGGCGTCGTGCCCGATCGAGGAGTACTCGCTCGGGTCGATCCCATGGATCCCCGCGCCTCCGTCGAAGGACATGAAGCGCGCCTTCAGCGGGTCCTGCGGGCCCGGCGGGATGACCTTCCCCGCGAGCGCCCCCGCCCAGGCCGACTTCGGGACGTACCACGGAGGGTTCACCTGCTTCCACTGGATGTGGTAGAGGCCCGGGGGCGTTTCCAGGCCCTGCATCCCCACCGCAATCGGGTAGCTCACCGCGAGGCGGAGGTCGTGGTAGAAGCGCAGCGTAAAGCTCCCGCGGTCGATCACGATGTACGCCGGGTAGCGCGCTGCGAGATCGCCCGTGCTCACCGCGGGGCGGACCGAGCGCAGGGGCACCTCCACCGAGCTCGACCCGAGGCCCGTCAGCGCGTGCTCCACGCGCGCGCCCAGGAGCGAGCCGTTCACCCCGAGGCCCGTCCGCGAGGGCACCTCTTCCAGGCCGCCCGCGCCAGGTCTCACGGTCGCGTCGCGCGGGGGCAGGTCGAGCGCGAGGCGCACCCGCGCCGTGAACGCGCGCACGGCCGCGTGTGAGTAGCTCTGCTGCAATGGGATCTCCCGGTGCAGGCTTCCGCCGAAGAGGTCTCGCGTCGTCCGTGAGAAGATCGACCCCTGCCGGCTCACCGCGACGGCCTCTGTGACCATCCCGTTCACGTCGACCCGCAGCGCAGCCTCGCGGGGGGTGATCCGCCAGGTGTGTCCCTGGGAGTGCACCGTCACCGGCCTGCCCAGGCGCGCGCCAACGTCCCGTTCTAGCTTCGCGCGCGCCGCCGCCGCGCCCAGTCCGCCAACGTCCACCCCCCCGATCCTCACGCCGCTTGCAATTCGATCGCGCCGGGCGTGGTCGTAGAGGTACATCCCCACGCCCCCGAGGACGAGCGCACCGAGCAGGACGGCGAGGAGCGGCAGTGCGATGCGGCGACCCGTGGTGCTCATCTGGCGCTCGGCCCCGCGCTCGGCGTCCGCGGGCCGGACCGTCTCAGTGTATCCCCGCCCGCACGGGCCGAATCGACCTGCAACCCGCCGTACACACACGCAGCGCCTCGCGCCGACCACCGCCGCCACAACGGGCCTGGGATCATGCACGGGAGATGCCCGAGCGTGCCCCCACCGAGCAGACCCGCGAGGCCAACCGCGCCGTCCTCATGCAGCTCCCCTTCACCGACCGTGAGGACTTCGAGGACGCCCGCCGCGGCCTGATCGCACCGCTCTCCCCCACGGTCGTCGAGAACACCGAGGGGCGCGTCGTCTGGGACGCCGACTCGTACGCCTTCCTGGAGGAGGAGTGCCCCGAGACCGTCAACCCGAGCCTCTGGCGCCAGTCGCAGCTGAGCGCGATCCACGGCCTCTTCGAGGTCACCCCCGGGATCTACCAGGTCCGCGGGGCCGACCTCTCGAACATGACCCTCGTCGAGGGCGATCGGGGGGTCCTCGTGATCGACCCGCTCATCTCCGAGGAGACCGCCGCCGCGGCGCTCGCGCTCTACCGCGCCCACCGGGGCGAGCGGCCCGTGAGCGGGCTGATCTACACCCACAGCCACGTCGACCACTTCGGCGGCGCCCTCGGGGTGGTCTCCCGCGAGGAGGTCGCCCGGGGCGAGGTCCCCGTGCTCGCCCCCGAGGGCTTCCTCGAGCACGCCGTCAGCGAGAACGTCTACGCGGGCACCGCCATGGCCCGGCGCGCCCTCTACCAGTTCGGCGCCCTGCTCCCCCGGGGCCCCGAGGGCCAGGTCGGCTGCGGCCTGGGAATGACCGTCTCCACGGGCTCCGTCGGCATCCTCCCGCCCACCCGCGAGATCACCCGGACCGGCCAGGAGGAGGAGATCGACGGGATCAAGATCCTCTTCCAGCTCACCCCCGACACCGAGGCGCCCGCGGAGATGAACTTTCTCTTCCCCGCCCGGCGCGCCCTCTGCATCGCCGAGAACGCCACGCACAACCTCCACAACCTCCTCGCCCCCCGCGGCGCGCCCGTGCGCGACGCGCGCATGTGGTCGCGCTACCTCACCGAGGCCATCGCCCTCTTCGGCGCCGAGGTCGAGGTGATGTTCGCCGGGCACCAGTGGCCCCGCTGGGGGCGCGCGCGGATCCTCGACTTCCTCGTCAAGCAGCGCGACCTCTACGGGTACCTCCACGACCAGACCCTCCGCCTCATCAACAAGGGCTTCCTTGCCGCGGAGATCGCCGAGACCCTCGAGCTCCCCCCGGCCCTCGCGCGCGAGTGGCACTGCCGCGGCTACTACGGGTCGGTCAACTTCAACGTCAAGGCCATCTACCAGCGCTACCTCGGCTGGTTCGACGGCAACCCCGCGCACCTCTGGCCCCATCCCCCCGAGGCCGCCGCAGAGCGCTACGTGCGCGCGATCGGCGGCCCCGAGGCCGTCCTTGCCGAGGGGCGCCGCGCCTTCGCGGAGGGCGACTACCGCTGGGTCGCCGAGCTCCTCTCCCACCTCGTCTTCGCCGAACCCGACAACGAAGAGGCTCGCGAGCTCGAGGCCCGCGCCCTGGAGCAGCTCGCCTGGGCCACCGAGAACGCCCCCTGGCGGAACTTCTTCCTGATGGGCGCCCACGAGCTCCGCGAGGGCGTCCTGCACGGCGGCACGACCCCCTCGGCCAGGCTCGTCGGGCACCTCTCCAACGAGCAGCTCTTCGACGCCATGGCCATCCGCCTCGACGGCCCCCGCGCCGCCGAGCAGCGGATCCGCGTCAACTGGGTCTTCACCGACCAGCAGCAGAGCTACACCCTCGCGATATCGAACGGCGTCCTCATCCACTCCCCCGGCGAGGACCCCCACGCCGACGCGACCCTGAGGATCGAGCGCTCCGCGCTGAACGAGCTCCTCTCCGGCCGGACCCCCATGCCCGAGCTCTTCCAGGCCGGGCGGATGGCCGTCGAGGGCGACGGGGTCAAGCTCGGCGAGCTCCTCGGGCTTCTGGAGGAGCCTGACCCCTCCTTCCCGATCGTCACGCCGTAGGGCTCCCCACCCTCCGTAGGCGCGGGGAGATCGGCCGCTCCACCTGGCCACCGCGATCCCGCATTTTGCGGCCGGGCCCGGGGGGTCGCAGCGCGCGGGGCGCGGCTTTCAGAAAAGATGCAGGCGAGTGGAGCTCCAGTACGAGCTACAGACGCACCAGGCCGAGGACCGCCACTGGTGGTACCGCGGGCGCCGCCGCGTCCTCGAGCTCGTGATCGCCCGGCTCGGCCTCCCGCCCGGCGCGCGCATCCTCGACGCGGGCTGCGGGAGCGGGCGCAACATGATCGAGCTCGCCCGCCACGGCGAGGTCACGGGGGTGGAGATCTCCGACGCCAGCGCCGCCCTCGCTCGCGACCGCCACGTCGGCGAGGTCATCGAGGGCTCCGTCCTGGACATGCCCTTCGACGACGGCGCCTTCGACCTCGCCGTCAGCCTCGACGTGATCGAGCACCTCGAAGACGACCGCGAGGCCCTGCGCGAGCTGCGCCGCGTCGTCGCGCCGGGGGGCGCCCTGCTCGTGACCGTCCCCGCCTACCAGTGGCTCTGGAGCCACCACGACGAGATCAACCACCACCACCGCCGCTACAACCGCCGCACCCTCCTCGCCGCCGCCTCCGACGCCGGCTGGGAGTGCGCCC
>DASZFE010000266.1:0-2817 GCA_035940155.1 Solirubrobacteraceae bacterium
TCCTCGATCCAGCGTCCCTCCGAGGAGCGACCCCAGAGGTTGTCGTCGATCGAGTACGGCGCCACCTCCGTCCCCTGGGTTGGGTGGGTCTTAATTGGAATCCCGTGCTCGCGCGCGTAAGCGATCTCCTCCTCGCGTCCCATCTGCCAGGAGCGCACCGGCGCGATCACCCTCAGCTCCGGCGCGAGCGTCGCGATCGTCGTCTCGATCCGGACCTGGTCGTTGCCCTTGCCCGTGCAGCCGTGCGCGACCGTGTCACAGTCCGTCCGCCGGGCGTGCTCGACCGCGAGCTTCGCGATCAGCGGACGGCCCAGCGCGGTGAAGAGCGGGTAGCCCCCGCCGTAGAGCGCGTTCGCCCTGATCGCCCGCGCGAGGAACTCCCGCGCGAACTCCTCCCGCGCGTCGACCACATGGCACTCAAGCGCGCCCAGGCGCAGCGCCTTGCCCTCGATCACCCCGTAGTCCTCGCCCGGCTGGCCCAGGTTGACCGTCAGGCAGACCACCTCCGCGTCGTACTCGTCCTGGATCCACTTCAGCATCACGCTCGTGTCCAGGCCGCCGGAATAGAGCAGCAGCACCCGTCTGACCTCGGCGGGATCGGCCTCGTAGGAGGCCGTGCGCGGCGGGTGGCTCTTGGCGGGGTCGCTCGGGCTCATCGGGCGGGAAGGCTATCCGGCGGGCAGGCGTCGCGCCCCTACGCCGCGGGCGCAGCGGCCGACCGCCGGGCAGCCTCAGCCGACCAGCGCCGCAGCGAGGCGCCGCAGGGCCTCCTCGACCTCGGCCTGCCCGATCGTCAGCGCCGGGAGCAGCCGCAGGGTGGTCGGCCCGGTCGCGTTCACGACCAGGCGCTCCTGTAGGAGCGCCCGCCGGACGACCTCGGGGGCGGAGACGTCGAGCTCGCACGCGAGCATCAGCCCGCGCCCGCGCACCGCAAGGACGTGCGGGAGCTCCTGCAGCCCGGCCGCGAGGCGTCCCCCGAGCTCGCGCACACCCGCCAGGAGCTCCGGGTCCTCGATCACGTCGAGCGCCGCGAGCGCCGCCGCCGCGATCACAGGGCCGCCCGCGAAGGTCGAGCCGTGGTCGCCCGGGGCGAGCACGTCCGCGAGGCGCTCGCCGGTGATCAGCGCGCCCATCGGCAGGCCCCCGGCGAGGGCCTTCGCGACCGTGATCGCGTCGGGCGCCACCCCGCACTGCTCGTAGGCCCAGAGCGAGCCCGTGCGGCCCATGCCGCACTGGACTTCGTCGAAGATCAGCGCCGCCCCGTGCTCGTCGCAGGCCTCCCGCGCGAGGTGGAGGAGCTCCTCGGAGAGCACGTGCACGCCGCTCTCCCCCTGGATCGGCTCCAGGAGCACCGCGGCGGTCTGTCCGTCGATGGCGCCCCGCAGAGCCCGCGGCTCGGGTGCGACGACACGGAAGCCCGGCACGAGCGGCGCGAAGGGCGCCTGCTTGGACTCCTGCGGCGTCGCCGAGAGGGCGCCGTAGGTGCGCCCGTGGAAGGCCCCGTGGACGACCACGATCTCCCCTCCCTGACGCGCCTTGCGCGCCAGCTTGATCGCCGCCTCGTTCGCCTCCGCGCCCGAGTTGCAGAAGAAGACCTTCCCGCCCAGGCTCGAGCGGGAGAGACGCTCGGCCAGGCGCATCGCGGGCTCGGTGTAGAAGAGGTTCGAGACGTGCATCAGCCGCCCTGACTGCGCCCGCACCGCCTCCACCACCCTCGGGTGGCAGTGGCCCACGTTCGTCACCGAGATCCCGCTGAGGAAGTCCAGGTACTCCCTGCCCTCTGCGTCCCACAGCCTCGAGCCCTCCCCCCGCACGAACTCCACCGGCAGGCGCGCGTAGGAGCCGATCACGCTCCCGTGCTCGATCTCCTGCAGCTCTTCGAGGGTCATAGCTCGGGCCTCCATCCAGTCGGCCCCTTGATCGTCGCGGTCGCCATCCGGGCGCCCTTGACCGCGTCTTCGACGCTCATGGGGAGGTGGCGATCTTCGTCCCGATGCCCGCGTCCGTGAACAGCTCCAAAAGCAGCGAGTGCGGCGCGCGCCCGTCGATGATGTGCGCCGAGGTCACCCCGCCCTGGATCGCCTCCAGGCAGGCCCGCAGCTTCGGCCGCATCCCGCCCTCCAGGCCCTCCAGCGCCTCCTCCACCCGCTCGGGGGTCGCCTGGCCGATCAGGCTCGTGGGATCCTCCGGGTCCGCGAGCCATCCCGGAACGTCCGTCAAGAAGATGATCTTGTACGCCCCCAGCGCCCGCGCCACCGCGCCCGCCGCCTCGTCGGCGTTCACGTTGTAGGAGTGCCCGTCCCGATCCGCCCCCACCGAGGCGATCACCGGAATGTAGTCGCTCGAGACATGGTTGAGCACGTCCACGTTCACGCGCTCCACACTCCCCACGAAACCGATGTCCTCACCCCCCGCGCCCACGCGGCGCACAACTCGAAAAAGCGACCCGTCGTCCCCGCACAGGCCCACCGCCGGCTGTCCGTGGCGACCGATCCGCCCCACGATTTCCTTGTTCACCTTCCCCACCAGCACCATCTTCGCCACCTCCACCGTCTGCGCGTCGGAGACCCGCAGGCCGTCCACGAACCGCACCGCAAGCCCCAGGCGCTCCATGTAGGAGGTGATGTCCGGCCCGCCCCCGTGGACCACGATCGGGCTCAGGCCCACGTACTTCAGCAAGACGATGTCCCGCGCGAACTCCTCCCGCAGCTCCGGGTCCTCCATCGCGGCGCCGCCGTACTTGATCACGGCGGTCTTGCCGGCGAACTCGCGGATGTACGGCAGGGCCTCCAGGAGGGTGGCGACGTCGCGCATCAG
>DASZFE010000267.1:0-4972 GCA_035940155.1 Solirubrobacteraceae bacterium
CGGGCCGCGCGAAGCACTTCTACTCGATCTACTCGAAGATGACCAAGAAGGGCCGCGAGTTCAACGAGATCTACGACCTCACCGCGATGCGCGTCATCGTCGACTCCGTCAAGGACTGCTACGGCGCCGTCGGCGTGATCCACTCGCTCTGGAAGCCCCTCCCCGGGCGCTTCAAGGACTTCATCGCCATGCCCAAGTTCAACATGTACCAGTCCCTGCACACGACGATCATCGGGCCCGAGGGCAGCCCCTTGGAGATCCAGATCCGCACGCGCGAGATGCACGAGATGGCCGAGTTCGGGGTCGCGGCGCACTGGATGTACAAGCAGCGCGGCCGCGGCGGAGCGACCACGACCTCCCCGCAGGCGCCCGACGGGGACGGCGCGCGGGCGCCCGCGGGGGCGGAGGACGCGAAGCTCCGCTGGCTCTACACGATGGTCGACTCCCAGAAGGAGCTCTCCGACCCCCAGGAGTTCATGAAGAACCTCAAGGACGACCTCTTCGAGGACGAGGTCTACGTCTTCACCCCCAAGGGCGAGGTCAAGTCGCTCGCCGCGGGCGCCACGCCGCTGGACTTCGCCTACGAGGTCCACACCGAGATCGGCCACCGCTGCGTCGGGGCGCGCGTGAACGGGAAGATCGTCCCCCTCCACTACGAGCTCCAGAGCGGGGACATCGTCGAGATCCTGACCGCCAAGCGCGAGCGCGGGCCCTCGCGCGACTGGCTCGCCGTCGTCAAGACCACGCGCGCGCGCAACAAGATCAAGGCGTGGTTCAAGGCCGAGTCCCGCCAGGACACCGAGCACAGCGGCCGCGAGGTCCTCCAGGAGCAGCTCAAGAAGCAGGGCCTCCCCGCGCAGAAGATCTCCGGCTCCGCCCTCCTCGCGGACGTGATCCGCGAAATGGGCTACCGCAAGGCCGACGACTTCTACATCGCCCTCGGCGCCGCGAAGATCTCCCCGAAGCTCGTCGTCTCGAAGATCATGCAGCGGCTCAAGCGGGGCGAGGCCGCCGACGGCGAGACCACCGCCGCCGCGGACCTGATGAAGGTCGGGCGCACACGCCGCTGGCCCACGCGCTCCTCCGGGCAGTACGGCATCCGCGTCCAGGGCGTCGAGGACGTCATGCTGCGCCTGGCCAAGTGCTGCCGCCCCGTCCCCGGCGACCCGATCGTCGGCTACATCTCCCTCGGCCGCGGCATCACCATCCACCGCGAGGACTGTCCGAACACGCAGCTCTTGCGGCGCAGCCCCGAGCGCTTCACCGAGGTCTCATGGGAGGGCGAGCAGGCGACCGCCTTCGTCGTGGAAATCCAGGTCGACGCCTGGGACCGCCACCGCCTGCTCGAGGACCTCTCGCGGGTCTTCTCGGAGTCCGGCGCGAACATCGTCGAAGCCCGCTGCGTCTCCAGCCCCCCGATGGTCAAGAACCGCTTCGTCATCGAGGTCGCCGACACCCAGGGACTGAAGAGCGCTATCGCCCGCCTGCGCAACGTGGACTCCGTCTTCGACGCCTACCGCGTGACTCCGGGCGCCGGCTGAGCGGCCCCTCATACGACGCTTGTCTAGAGCGGCCCCGAGAGACCGAAACTCGGCGCGCCCTGCCGATATGAATATCGGGGAACGCTGATGCGGCGGCAGATACAGCTGATACGAGAGCTCATCGAGGACTCCCTCTACGCGGTCGACGAGGTCGCCGTGGCCGAGGCGGTCCTGATGCGCGCGAGCGCCCGGCGCGAGATCCCGGGGGCCGCCTTTCGCAACGACGTGCGCGAGCTCCCCGTGCGCTCGTTCCGCCCGAGCCGCCACGCGCCCTCGTTCCGCCCGTGCAACGTGGCGAGGTCCAGCCTCGATCACGCCGCAGTCTCATCTTGGCGGCGCGGCTAGCGCCAACCCCGTTTCCTCGGCGTCCGACGGTGGGTTCTCGTTTTTGACCTCCGTGGGCTCTGGGGGCGGTTGGGCGTAGGGGCGCGGGTTTATTGCTCGCCCGGTTGCGGCGGGGTCGAGGTCTGGGCGGGTGGCGGGGCGATGTGGATCGTGCGGCCAAAACGCTCCGCGGTGTCCGCCCGCTCCACATCGTCCCGCCTTCGGTTGCAGCGCCGAGTACTCTGCGTCGCCGTGTCGCCGCCGATCCATGTTTTCGAACCTCGGGAAGGAGAGACGCATATCTCGGTCCGGGACTGGCCAGATGCCCGAGCCCCCTGGCGAGTGCGATCGGCCGACAAGCGTGGTCGTGAACTTGAGATCGCCGGCTACAGCAACTTCAAGGATCAGCTGGTTGGACGGCTAACGCTGCATGTCGATGGCCGGAAGCCGCTGATGATCACCCGCTACAGCTTCGAGGAGCACCTGATCACGTTCGCCCGGCCGGAGGTGCTGGGACAGCTGGTGCTCTGCGCGCAGGCCATCGCGACACGCCTGCACGAGGATCTGAAGGTCGGCAATGGGAGCCTTATGTGGGAGATGGAGGGCAGGCAGCTCGCAGAGATCAGCAAGCGCTTCCCTCAGTTCGGGGTGTTGCCCCGGCGCAAGCGCTTTAGGCGCGGGAAGCGCTACTTGGTCTGGCGCCCCTAAAGGCTTCGCGCAAACTCTTCGTATTCGGCTGACGTCATCTGGCGCCACGCCTGAATCATCTGCTCAGCAGACCGCGCCTCCTGAGAGTCCATGTACTGGCTCGCCTCATGAAGTCGCTCGCCAGGCTGATGTGCGCCTCCTGCCATACGAGGCAGAACATCTTTGGTCTGATCGTTTTCTAGCCTCATAGCGCTATTGATCGTACCAGATAGAAGAAACGCCTAGAAAGGGGTCCAGACCTGGAAAGGGGCCTCTAGAGCGTCTTCGGCCTATCTATCAGCTGTCTTTAGCGACGTGCTCGGCACGCGGCGGGCCGTGCTGCTACTCCGCGGGCCGCCGGCCCCGTTCGCGGCGCACGCCCTCGAAGTAGGTGGCCGCGATCCCGATGATCGCGCCGGGGACCGCGTAGAGGACGACCACGATGTCGGTCGCCTTTTCTCCGGGGATTTCCAGCCCGGAGACCTTGACGCTGTAGATCAGCGTCCCGATCAGGACCGCCCCGATCAGCGAGCCGACGAAGGCGCCCACGATCCCGCCCCAGAAGCGGTCGGGCAGGAAGATCGTGTAGTGCCAGATCGCAAGGCCCATCATCACCCAGGCGAGCAGACCCATCAGCGCGCCCTCCCGTGACGGCGGTTGCGGGGCTTGCGCTGCTTGCGGGGCTTGCCGTTGCCCTCGGCGACCTCGCCGCCGGCGCCCTGCTTGGGCATCACGACGTCCTCGGGCGAGAGGTCCGCGGCGGGGTCGCCGCGGGGAGGCGCGGGAGGGGTCTCCGTGCCCGGCTTCACACCACCGTCGCCGCGCCTGGGCGCGCCGCGGCGCGGGGCCGCCCCACGCCTGCCCTTGGGCGGGGCGCTCTTCGGCTCGATGCCCTCGACGTCGAGGTCCTTCACGAGCGCGTCGAACTCCTGCTTGCTGAGCTGCTCGCCGGGCTCCTCGGGGGCGATCACGCTCCCGCGGCGCGTGCGGTGCGTGCGCTCCTTGACGACAGGCTCGACTTCGTCGGGGGCGCCCGTGCTCGTGGTCGCGTAGGCCGGGACGCGGCCGAATTCGCCGATCAGGCGGCGGCGGCGGTTGCTGTAGACACTCTCGCGTTCCTTCCAGTGCGTCAGCACGGGCGAGGCGATGAAGATCGAGGAGTACGCGCCCGAGGCCACCCCGACCATGAGCGCGAAGGCGAAGTCCTTGAGGGTTTCACCGCCGAAGAGCAGCAGCGCGACGACGGGCAGGAGCGTGCAGAAGCTCGTGGCCAGGGAGCGCGTGAGGACCTCCGCCATCGAGCGGTTGACGATCTGCGAGAACGCCGCCCGCGGCATCCGCGGGACGTTCTCGCGCACGCGGTCGAAGACGATGATCGTGTCGTAGAGCGAGTACCCGAGGATCGTCAAGAGCGCCGCGACCGTCGCGGTCGTCACTTCGCGCCCCGTCAGCGAGTAGACGCCCGCGGTGATCAACAGGTCGTGCATCAGCGCGATCAGGACCGGCACCGCGTACTTCCACTCGAAGCGCAGCGCGATGTAGATCGAGATCACGATCAGCGAGGCGATGATCGCGATCAGAGCGCTGTTGGCGACGGTCTGCCCGAAGGTCGGGCCGATCGAGGTCGAGGAGAAGTTCCTCGTGCCCGGGACGCCTCCGCCCGCCCCGAACCGCGCGTCGAGCGCCGCGTGGACCGCCTTCAGTTTGTCCGGCGAGAGCTCCTTGACGGAGATCTGGAAGCCCTGGCCGCCGACGCCCTTGCTCGTGAATTTCTGGATCTGCGCCGCGGGGAAGCCCTGCTGCTTCATCACTTCGCGGATCTGGCTCTCGGTCGCGGGCTTCACGAACGCGGTCTGGATGCGCGTGCCCGACTTGAAGTCGATGCCGAGGTTCAGTCCCTTGCCGCCGATCGCCAGGGCGCCGATCAGGAGGATCGTCCCCGAGAGCGAGAAGAACCAGCGCGAGTTGCCCATGAAGTCGAAGGTCCAGCCGCGCCGCTCGCTGCGGGAGGCCCCCAGGAGCGCAGGGTGGGAGACCGCGCGCGAGCGCCCCATCGCGCCGAGCGCCGCCTGGGTGGCGAGGACGGCGGTGAAGAGCGAGACGATCGTGCCGATCCCGAGCGTGAACGCGAACCCCTTCACGCCCGCGGTCGCCAGGGCGAAGAGGATGAAGGCCGTCATGAAGGTCACCACGTTCGCGTCCACGATCGCCGCGAAGCCACGCTTGTAGCCCGTCGCGATCCCCGCCGCGATCGAGCGCCCACCGCGGATCTCCTCCTTCACGCGCTCGAAGATCACGATGTTCGCGTCCGCGGCCACGCCGATCGTGAGGATCAGGCCCGCGATGCCCGGGAGGGTCAGCGTGATCGGGATCAGCTTGATCAGCGCGAAGTAGTAGACCCCGTAGATCACCAGGCCCCC
>DASZFE010000268.1:0-2108 GCA_035940155.1 Solirubrobacteraceae bacterium
CCGGGTGGCGGTACATCCGGTCGTTCATCGCCGGCGCCACCGCGAGCGGACACTCCGCCGCGAGGGCCGCGCTCGTCAGGAGGTTGTCCGCGAGTCCGTGCGCGAGCTTGGCGATCGTGTTCGCCGAGGCCGGCGCGATCAGGTAGAGGTCGGCGTTGCCGACGAGCTCCAGATGGCTCAGCGGGTCGTGCTCGGGCGGGGACTGATCCGGGAAGGCCCCCCGCGCGGGATCGCGCTCGAACTCCCCCGTCAGCACCGGCGCGCCCGTGAGCGCCGCGAAGGACGCCGCGCCCACGAAGCGCTTGCTGCTCGGCGTCTGGATCACCCGCAGCGAGTGTCCCGCCCCGCTCGCCAAGCGCACGAACTCCAGCGCCTTGTACGCGGCGATCCCACCGCTCACGCCAAGAAGGATTCGGGCCATGAAATCAGCTCCTACGCCATCTGAGGGGGTCGATGGGCAAGTGAGGCAAGGACGCAGGGAGCGTGGCGTACTGCGTACGCGAGCGACTGAGGACGCAGCATCGCGCCGCCCAGCGGCCCCCTCAGCGGTAGTTGTATTTTATCTTCCCCGCTGCTACCTCCTCGAGGGCGATCGTGAGGTAGTTCTTGGAGACCGTCTCGATCATCGGGGGCGGGAACTCGTCGAAGGTCCCCTCGCCGAGGTTGTGGTAGTAGGAGTTGATCTGCCGGGCGCGCTTCGCGGCGACGAGGACGCCGGCGTAGTTGGAGTCGACGTTCTCGAGCAGACGGTCGATACGGGGTGAGATCACGGTTGGCTTGCCTTTCCTAGGTGGACCACCGAGTCTAGTACGCCTCGCCGCCGGTCAGCTCTCGGGCGACGATCTCCACGAGGCGCTCCAGGGCATCCTCGAGACGGTCGTTGACGACGACGTGCGCGAACTCCTCGCGCGCGGCGAGCTCGCCCTCGGCGACCCCCAGGCGCCGCTCGACCTCCTCGGCGTCGTCGGTCCCGCGGCCCACCAGGCGAGCGCGCAGGGCATCCAGGGAGGGCGGTGCGATGAATACCTGGACCGCCTCGGGCATCGCCGCGCGCACCTGACGGGCGCCCTGGACCTCGATCTCCAGGACCACCGGCGCGCCGGAGCCCACGCGGCGCGCGAGCTCGCTGCGGAGCGTCCCGTAGCGACGTCCCGCGTAGTCCGCGTGCTCGACGAACTCCCCCGCGAGGACCCGCCGCTCGAACTCCTCGGGGGTCAGGAAGTGGTACTCCACGCCCTCCCGCTCCCCCGGCCGCGCCGCGCGCGTGGTCGCCGAGACCGAGAGCTCGAGCTCGGGGAGGCGCTCCATCAGGCCGCGGATCAGCGTCCCCTTTCCCACCCCCGATGGACCCGTGATCACAAAGACGCGCGCCACGCGCGGGACCCTAACGGCAGGCCCGGAGGAACCCGCGGGCGAGGCCCTCACGGGCGTCGCGGGGTCGAAGTCGTGGGGTTCGGCCGGTGGCGGCGCTGAGGGTGTCTTCAGCGCCGGCGCAGCAGTGCGACGAGCTCGGTGCGCTGGCGCTCGGAGAGCCCGCCGATCGTCTTGCTCGGGGCGATCCGGCACTGGGCGAGCATCTTGTTCACCTTCACGCGCCCGTACTTCGGGACCGCGAGCATCATGTCGAAGACCTTCGCCGTGGCGACGTAGTCGGGGGGGTCGAGCAGGAGCTTGTGGATCGAGAGCCTCCCGGACTTCAGGTCACGCTTGAGCTCCGCGCGCCTGCTGCGGATCAGGTTCGCGCGGGCGAGCGCGTCCAGGCGCTGGTTGAGCGACCGCTCCGGCGCGGGAACCTGTCGCAGGATCATCTCTTCCGCCGCCGCCGCCTCGATCGACCTGGTCGAGGAGCGCGTGGGAGAGGGCGAATCCGTCGAGGCCCCTGCCTGCTCGGGGGACTTCGTACCCGTCGCCATCGCCATGGGCGGCGAGTCTACACGGCCTTGGCCGACGATCAAGGCGAAAGTGCAAATTCAGCTCGACCTCAATGTGAGGTCGAGATTTATTAGGGGTCCCGAGGCGTGCTTCAGAGCAGCTTCTGCGCGATCTGAGCCGCGACGAACGGATCGCGGAAGCTCTCCGTCCCGACCGCCACGAGCGTCGCCCCGACG
>DASZFE010000269.1:0-2074 GCA_035940155.1 Solirubrobacteraceae bacterium
GTGCACGGGCTCGGCGCGATCGCGAGCCTCCTGCAGGAGGTCGCCGCGGGCGCCGCGCGGGGCAAGGCCCGCGCGCGCCTGGACAACCTGCTCGGACTGGTCCGGCGCCGGGGCGCGTGCGCGCACCCGGATGGGGCCGCGCGCCTGATCGCAAGCGCCGTGGAGGTCTTTGCGAAGGACTTCGGCGAGCACGCCCGCCACGGGGTCTGCGAGGCCTGTCGGCGCCCGGGCGAGCTCCCACTCCCGTCGAGCGCGGGCCGCGGACGGACCACGACGGCGGTTGCGAGCTGATGGGCCACGGCCTGCGTCTGAACCCGATTGCGTGCGAGGCGCACGGGATGTGCGCGGAGCTCCTGCCCGAGCGGATCACGCTCGACGAGTGGGGCTATCCGGTCCTCGACGACGGGCCTCTCGACGGGGAGGTCCTGGCGCACGCCAAGCGCGCCGCGGAGGCCTGCCCGACGTTCGCGCTGCTCGTGGAGCGTCGTAAGGACGCCCCCCGCCGGGCCTCTCGTGCGTAGAAACCCGCACGCCGGACAGTGGGGAGTTCGGATGTGACGGGGCCGAGCCTGGTGCAGGATCGAGGACGAAGCTGAGGCGAAGCTCTGCGACGGCCCCGAAAGAGGAGGCGAGGATGTTCGAGAAAGTGATCGTCGGAGTGGACGGACGGCCGACGGGCCGGGACGCGATCGCGCTGGCCGCGCGTCTGCTCACGGCGGGCGGAGGGCTGACGCTCGTGCACGTGCGCCCGGGGGAGCTGCGGCCGGTGCACGCGGTCACGCCGGGGCTCCTCGCGGTCGAGCGCGAGGCCTCGCACGAGCTGCTCGAACGGGAACGGGACGCCGCCGATCTGGACCCGGCCCTGCAGACGGAGCTCCTGAGCCTGGTGGGCATCTCGCCGGGGCGCGCGCTGCACGATCTCGCCGAGGAGAGGAGCGCGGACCTGCTGGTCGTGGGCTCCTGCGGCCACGGCCTCTTCGGGCGCGCGGTGCTCGGAGACACGACGCGAGCCGCCCTGAACGGGGCGCCCTGCGCGGTGGCGGTCGCGGCGCGGGGCTACGCCGACCATCCCCTCCCGCTCGGGAGGATCGGCGTCGGCTACGACGGCTCGGGCGAGAGCGAGGTGGCGCTTGCAGCCGCGCGCGAGCTCGCGGGAAGGCTGCGGGCGACCGTGAGCGCGCTGCAGGTCGTCTCGATCCAGACCTTCGCGTTCACGGGGATCGCTCCGCCGATCCTGGGTGAGAGCATCGAGCTGATGGTCAAGGAGGCGAATGCCCGGATGGCCGAGCTGGAGGGCGTGGAGGGCCGCGCGGTGTACGGCCTCCCGGGCGAGGAGCTCGCGGCCTTCGGCGACCAGGTCGACCTGCTCGTCGTGGGATCGCGCGGCTACGGACCGCTGCGGCGGCTGGTCCTGGGGAGCACCTCGGACTACCTCGAGCGCCACGCTCGCAGCTCCCTGCTCGTGCTCCCGCGGACGGCTGCGCGCGGGAGCGTCCTCGTCTGCTCGCTCGGCGCCGCCCCTCGTCTCGCGTCCGGGGACGGCGGGGACGCGGTCGACATCCGTGGTCGGGCGCAGGGCGATCAGTAGAACCCCGCAGCGTTCGGGGAAGCGCGGGCGGTACCTTGATTTGATGGGCGACGCCGAGGAGAGGGTCGAGGAGGACGTGCGGACCGAGGAGGCTCCGACGGAGGACGTGATCCGGATCGTTCTCGCGGACGACCACGCCGTCGTGCGCAGCGGGCTGCGGATGCTCCTGGACAGCGAGAGCGACTTCGAGGTGGTCGCGGAGGCCGGGGACATCGACAGCGCGCGGCGCTACGCGCGCGGACACCACCCGGCGGTGCTGATCCTCGACCTGAACATGCCCGGGGGCTCCACCCTGGAGGCGATCCCGGCGATCCGCGAGGAGTCCCCGGATACGCAGATCGTGGTCCTCACGATGCAGCCGGAGCCGGCGTTCGCCCGCCACGCGCTCGGCGCGGGGGCGGTGGGCTACGTGCTCAAGGAGGCCGCCGACGACGAGCTCGTCGAAGCGGTCCGGCGGGCGGCGGTGGGCGAGAGCTACCTGAACCC
>DASZFE010000270.1:0-1595 GCA_035940155.1 Solirubrobacteraceae bacterium
GCGCGTCCTGCTCGACGGCCGCCCGATCCCGCAGAGGCTCGCCGGGCGCGACGTCCACGGGGCGCACGCGAAAATCTCCTTCCAGCGCCTCTACCGGATCGTCGAACTCCCCCGCGTGGAAAGCCACGTCTTGACCGTCGAACCCGAAGCCGGGATCAGCGGCTACTCATTCACCTTCGGGTGAGAGGCGCGGACGCTGCCATGATCACCGTGGAGATGTCCACCGAGCGGGAGAGCGGGCGCGGGCGCGAGCCGGAGAGCGGAGGCGGGCACGGGCGCGAAGGCGAGCGCGCGGGCGCCTCGGTGTTGATCGTCGACGACGAGCCCACCATCGGCGAGATCCTCGCCCGCTACCTTCAGCGCGCCGGGTTGGAGACCCGGGTCGCCCTCGACGGGCCCCAGGCCATCGCCATGAGCTCCCGGCGCCCCCCCGACCTCGTCATCCTCGACATCATGCTCCACGGGATCGACGGCCTGGAGGTCATGCGCCGCCTGCACGAGCACCACCCCCGGCCCGCCGTCATCCTCCTCACCGCCAAGGGCGAGGAGGCCGACCGGATCGTCGGGCTCCGTCGGGGGGCCGACGACTACGTCGTCAAGCCCTTCTCCCCCGCCGAGCTCGTCGCCCGCGCCCAGGCCGTCCTGCGCCGCGGACGCCGCGATGGGAGCCTGGGCGACGGCCACGGCGCAGGCCGGGACGGAGGAGGCGGCATGGAAGGCGAGGAGGCCGCCCCCCTGGAGATCGGCGACCTGCGGATCGAGCCCGCCCCGCGCCTCGTCTCCCTCGCCGGCGAGCCCGTCGCGCTCACTCAGCGCGAGTTCGACCTCCTCCTCTTCCTCGCCCGCCACCCCGGCCGCGTCTTCTCCCGCGACCAGCTCATGGGCCTGGTCTGGCAGCTCCCCGACTACACCGACAGCTCCACCGTCACCGTCCACGTCCGCCGCCTGCGCGCCAAGATCGAGCCCGACCCCGACCGCCCCCGCTTCATCCAGACCGTCTGGGGCCTCGGCTACCGCTTCCAGCCATGAGACGCTCCCTCGCCGTCCTCCTCCTCGCCCTCGCCCTCCAGGGAGCCGTCATGGCCGCGCTCGGCGGCGCCCACGCCGTCCTCGTCTCGAGCGCCATCCTCGCCCCCATCGGGCTCCTCGCCCTCCTGCTCGCCCACGCCGCCCACGCCGGGCGGCTCCCTCTGGGGACCCTGAGCCACCGCTTCGCCCTCGGGCTCGGGCTCGCCCTCGGCCAGCTCCTCGCCGCGCTCGCCATCGGCGCCGCCGTCATGTTCGTCTCCCCCCACGACGCCTGGATGATGGTCGGCATCCTCCTCTTCGCCGCCCTCCTCGCCGCCCGCGCCGCCCAGCTGCTGCTCCGGGACGTCTCCACCGACGCCCGCGCCATCCGCGACGGCCTGCACGCCGTCGGGCGCGGCGAGCGCGAGGTCCAGATCCACGCCCGCTCCTCCGAGGAGCTCGCCGAGGTCGCCCGGGCCGCCAACCAGATGGTCGCAGCCCTCCGCGGCGAGGAACGCTCCCGCGACGGCGCCGAAGCCGCCCGCCGGCAGGTGATCGCGGCCGTCTCCCACGACCTGCGCACCCCC
>DASZFE010000271.1:0-3009 GCA_035940155.1 Solirubrobacteraceae bacterium
CGATGATGATGGACGTCCGCCCGCGCAGGAGCCGGTCGAGCGCCGCCTCGATCAGCACCTCGGTCGGGCGGTCGATGTTCGAGGTGGCCTCGTCGAGGATCAGGATGCGGGGGTCGGCGATGAGGGCGCGGGCGAAGGCGATGAGCTGGCGCTGGCCGGCGGAGATCTGCGAGCCCCGCTCGCCGACCTCGGTGTCGTAGCCAAGGGGGAGCTCGGAGATGAACTCGTCGGCCCCCACGGCGGCGGCGGCCGCGCGGATCTCATGCTCGCTCGCCCCGGGGCGCCCGAAGGAGATGTTCTCGGCGATGGTGCCCGAGAAGAGGAAGGCCTCCTGGGGGACGATCCCCATCTGGGAGCGCAGGGAGGCGCTCGAGACCTCGCGCAGGTCGTGGCCGTCGACGAGGACGCGGCCGAGGGTGGGGTCGTAGAAGCGGGCGACGAGCTTGGCCATGGTGGACTTCCCCGCGCCGGTGGCGCCGACGAGCGCGAGGGTCTGCCCGGGGGGGACGCGCAGGTCGATCTCCTCCAGGGCGAGGACCTCCTCGGGGGCGGTGCCGCCGGCGAGGTGGGCCACACCGTTCGGCGCCCCGTTCGCGGCCCCGTTGGCGGGGGCACTCCCTTTGGGGCTCCCCCGTCGGGGGTTGTAGGCGAAGGAGACCCCCTCGAAATGGATCTCCCCGCGGATGCGTTCGAGATCAAATGCGTCCTCGCGATCGCTGATCTCGGGGCGGACGTCGAGCAGCTGGTAGATCTTCTCCAGCGCGGCCATCCCGGACTGGTAGGTGGTGTAGAGCTGGGAGAGCTGCTGGATGGGGTCGAAGAGGTAGGAGAGGGTGGCCACAAAGGCCACCACGGTCCCCACGGTGATGTGGCCGTCGATCGCCTGGAAGCCCCCGTAGAGGACGATCGCCGCCATCGCGAGACCGGAGAGCATTTCCACGGCGGGGAAGTAGTTGGCGTTGAGCCTCACCGTGACCATGTTGGCCTCGCGGTTGTCCTCGTTGAGCTCCGCGAAGCGGGTCTCGTGGCGGGGCTCCTGGGCGAAGGAGCGCACCACGCGGATGCCCGAGAGGGTCTCCTGGAGGTAGCCCGTGATCGACCCGATCGTCTCCCGGGTGCGCCGGAAGGCCCCGGCGGAGGCGAGCCGGAACCAGAGGCTCCCGCCGGCGAGGAGGGGGAAGATGCAGAAGGTGACGAGCGCGAGCCTGGGGTCGAGGACGAGCAAGATCACCACCGCCCCCAGCAGGGTGAGCCCGGCCTGGAAGAGGGTCACCACCGAGTCGGTGACGAGGGCGTCGAGGGCCTCCACGTCGTTGGTCATCCGCGAGATCAGCACCCCCGCGGGGCGGCTCTCGTAGAAGCCCACGGGGAGGGACTGCAGGTGGGTGAAGATCCGGATGCGCAGGTCCGCGAGGGCGCGCTGGCCGATCCAGCCCACGAGGTAGGTCTGCGCGTAGGTCATGCTCCACACGACCAGGGCGGAGAGGAGGAAGGCGGCGACGATCACCGCCAGGGCGGTGGTGTCGTGGCGCTTGATCCCCGTGTCGATCGCGGCCCGTGCGAGCAGGGGCGGCGCGAGCGAGGCCGCCGTGCCGAGGATCAACGCCGCCAGGGTGATCGCGGTGCGCACCCGGTAGGGGCGCAACAGCTCGAGCATCCCCCGCAGGTTGCGCCCCCGGCTCGTGCGGCTCGCGCGCTCCCCGTCCCACTGCGTCCCGCGGCCCAGGGGCCCGCCCCCGGGTCCGCTGCGGGTGACCACGGGGGTCATGCTCGGACCTCGCTCTCCCGGGGAGGGGCGATCGGCGCGGCCCTCATATCCCGCTCACCTCCCGCTCGCGGGTCTCGCGGGTCAGGAAGACGTGCTCGGGGAGGCCCTTCTCGACGATTTCGCGGTAGAGCTCGGAGGCCTCGAGGAGCTCGTGGTGGTCGCCCTGGGCGACGATCTGGCCGTGGTCGAGGACGACGATCTCATCCGCCAGCGCGATCGTGGAGAGGCGGTGGGCGATCACGAGGGTGGTCCGCCCGGCCATGGCCTCGGCGAGGGCGAGCTTGATGGAGCGCTCGGTGGAGGAGTCGACGGAGGAGGTGGCGTCGTCGAGGATCAACACCCGCGGGTTCGCCAGGAGCGCCCGCGCGATGGCGAGGCGCTGGCGCTGGCCGCCGGAGAGGGTGAGCCCGCGCTCGCCGACGCGGGTCTGGAAGCCGTCGGGGAGGCGCTCGATGAACTCGTGGGCCTGGGCGGCGAGGGCCGCGGCTTCGATCTCCCCCATGGGGGCGTGGGGGCGGGCGTAGGCGATGTTCTCGGCGACGGTGGCGGAGAAGAGGAAGGGGTCGTCGCTGACCACCGCGATCGCCGCCCGCAGGGAGCGCAGGTCGACGCGGCTGACGTCGGCGCCGTCGAGGAGGACCTCCCCGGCGCTGGGGTCATACAGCCGCGGGATCAGCGAGACGAGGCTCGTCTTGCCCGAGCCGGTGGCGCCGACGAGGGCGACGGTGCGCCCCGCGGGGACGTCGAGGTCGATTTTTTTCAGGACCATTCGTCCGTCTTCGCCCGTCGGCTCGGAGCCGAGCTCCGGGGAGACGTCGTAGCGGAGGGTGACGTCGCGGAGCTCCAGGCGCCCGCTCCCCGCGGGCAGGGGGGGAGCGTCGGGGACCTCGTTGAGGCGGGGCTCGCGGTCCAGGAGCTGGAAGACGCGGGCGCCGGAGGCGGTGGCGCGCTGGGCGAGGCCGAGGGTGATGCCGAGGGTGCGCATCGGCCCGATGAGCATGTTGAGGTAGAAGTAGAAGGCGCTGAACTGGCCGAGGGTGAGGTTGGCGTGGATCACGGCGTTCCCGCCGACGAGCAGGACGGCGGCCATCCCGAGCTGGGGGAGGAAGCCGATGATCGGGTTGAAGGTGGCCTCCAGGCGGGTGGCGACCATCGACTGCTCGAAGACCCGCGCCACGCTCCGGCGGAAGCGCTCCAGCTGTCGGGGCTCGCGCGCGAAGGCCTTCACGACGCGCACCCCG
>DASZFE010000272.1:0-3225 GCA_035940155.1 Solirubrobacteraceae bacterium
CGAAGGGGACGTTGCGCCCGGCGTGGGGGCGGGAGAAGGATCCGGCGCCCTCGAAGAGGGTCTTGGTCGACTCGACGAGGTCCGCGGCGCCCCCGAGCATGGTGGGGGCGTAGTCGGAGAAGGCCGCCATGACCTTCTGCCCGGCCGCGCGCGTGGCGATCTCCTGTCCGGCCTCGAACTCGGGGAGCGCCTCGCGCCAGCCCTCCCGCAGCCTGCCCGCCCAGGCGCGGTCCCAGTCGGCGGCGAGCTCGGGGAGCTCCGAGCGCCAGGCCGCGAAGCGCTCGTCCCACTCACGCTGGGCCTCGGCGCCGCGCTCGCGGAGGCTCATGTGCTCGTAGACGCCCTCGGGAACGTGGAAGGTGAGCTCCGGGTCGAAGCCCATGGCGAGCTTCGCCGCGCGGACCTCCTCCTCGCCGAGGGGCGCGCCGTGGGCCTTGGCGGTGTCCACGGCGTGCGGGGCGGGGTGGGCGATGTGGGAGCGGATGGCGATGAAGGAGGGCCGCTCGGTTTCCTCCCGGGCGGCCCGGAGGGCCCGTTCGAGCGCGGGGAGGTCCTCGGAGTCGGCGACGCGCTGGACGTGCCAGCCGTCGGCCTGCAGGCGCGCAGGGTGGTTCTCGCCGTCGAAGGAGATCGCGGTGCTCCCGTCGATGGTGATGTGGTTGTCGTCGTAGCAGAGGATGAGCTTGCCGAGGCCGAAGTGGCCGGCGATCGAGGCGGCCTCCTGGCTGACGCCCTCCATGAGGTCGCCGTCGGAGCAGATCGCCCAGGTGTGGTGGTCGACGACGGAAAGGCCGGGGCGGTTGTAGCGCTCGGCGAGGAAGCGCTCGGCCATGGCGATCCCGACGGCGTTGCCGACGCCCTGCCCGAGCGGTCCCGTGGTGATCTCGATTCCGGGCGTGTGCCCGCGCTCGGGGTGCCCGGGGGTGCGGGAGCCCCACTGGCGGAACTCGCGCAGGTCCTCGAGGGTGAGGTCGTAGCCGGTGAGGTGCAGGAGGGAGTACTGCAGGACGCAGGCGTGCCCGGCGCTGAGGACGAAGCGGTCGCGGCCCGGCCAGGCGGGATCGGCGGGGTTGACGCGGAGCCCCCGGAAGAGGGTGTAGGCGAGGGGGGCGAGCGCCATCGCGGTCCCGGGGTGGCCGGAGTTGGCCTTCTGGACGGCGTCCATGGCGAGGCCGCGGATGGTGTCGATCGAGAGGCCCCTGAGGTCGCGCTGTGACACGCGTCCGATCCTACAGGCCGCCCAGGCAGGCCGGTGAGGGTCTCGCGCCGGAGGGTCCCCCCAACCCCTTCCGGCGCGAGCCCTCCTCTCCCTTTCCCCTCGCCGGTGGAGAGTCAGCGGCCACGTCGTGGCCGTACCGGCAGACCCGCTCGAGGACGGGAGCGGGCCGAGGCGCAGAAGCGCGAGGTCGGACGCACCCGCACGAGCCAATGCATGTCGTGCCGACAGTGCGACCGGCGGTACGGCCAGCGCTCGTGGAGCGCCCGCTGCATCCGCTTCTCCTGACAATTGAGAATCCTCATGCGTTCATGACCTCGGGTGCTGAAACTCCCGCGGAGAGCGGGGGTCGCGGTCGCCGGAGGGCGGGGGCCGCAAGATTGTCCGCGGTGGCCAAGCGGACCCGATCGCGTGGGCCGGAGGAGAGGGCCGATTTAGATAATAGATATATTAATTTATAATTAATTTATACCGAGACGGCCCTCGGGCGTCCGCGAGGCCGCCGGGGAGGACGGGCGCGACGCGGCGGGCCTCTCGGCGAACGTCCCGGCGAGGGCCTCAGGTCCCCGAGAGCGCCTTCACGGGCTTCATCCGCGTGACCCGCCAGGCGGGGTAGATGCCGCCGAAGACCCCGATGAGGAGGCCCACCAGGAGGCCCCGCCCGAGGCCCCAGGCGGTCACCGAGGGGGAGACGTAGGCGCTCACCCCGAGCGCGCGGACGAGAAGCCCGGCGCCGACGACCCCGAGGAAGAGGCCCGCGGCGGCCCCGATAAGGCTCACCGCGATCCCCTCCCCGAGGACCAGCGAGGCCACGCGCGCCGGGGACCAGCCCACGGCGCTGAGCAACCCGAACTCGCTCTGGCGCTCGATCACGGCCATCGCCATCGTGTTCGCCACCCCGATCGCCCCCACGAGGAGGGCGATCGCGACGATCACGAGGACGGCCTTGGAGATCAGGACGCCGTTCGCGCTCGAGCGCAGGGCCTGCTGGGGGTCCGAGATGACCTGCGCCCCGGGGTTCTCGCGTTCGATCGCGCGCGTCGCCCTCGCCGCGGAGACCCCCGGGGCGAGCCGCACGACGACGCTCGTCTCCCCCTCCGAGCGCCCCGCGAGGCGCCGGGCCTCGGCGAGGGGGAGCACCGCGCCGGAGTCCTGGAAGAGGATCCCCGAGTGGTAGACGCCCGCGACCGTGTAGGTGCGACCCTTCACGGCGATCGTCCTCCCCGGCCCGAGGTGGAGCTGCGCGGCGAGACGGTCCCCGATCAGGATCTCCCCCGCGCCCGCGGGCGCGCCGCCCGCCCCGGTCCCGCTCCCCGCGGGCTCGCCCACCCCGAGCGGGCGCCCCGCGACGAGGACGAGGCTGCGCGTGAAGAAGCCCCCGGGCTCGGCGCCGAAGACGATCGCGGAGGGTTCGCGGGGGATCCCTTCCACGAGGAGCTCCAGGGGCGTCGCGGCCGCGACCTCGGGGCTCGCGGTGAGGCGCCCGACGAGGGCGGCCGGAAGGATCGAGGCCGTCGGGTCAGAGACGTTCGCCTGGAAGACCCCGAGGTCCGAGCCGCCCAGGTGGACGAGGCCCGCGGCGGTCTCCCTGAGGCCCTGCCCGAAGGAGAGGAGGGCGACGATCGTCGCCACGCCGACCGCGATCCCCGCAGCCGTGAAGGCCGTGCGGGCGGGCCGGCCGAAGAGGTTCGCCCTGATGATCGCGAACATCGCTCTCCCTCCCGTGCGCGCGGCTGCGCCTCCCGTGCGCGCGACCCCCTCAGGAGGCGCGGGCGCGGGGCGCCGCGAGGCCCCCCCGTGCCTCTTCGAGCCGGCCGTCCAGCAGCGTCACGGTGCGATCCGCGCGGGCGCCCACGGCGGGGTCGTAGCTGACGACGATCATCGTCATCCCGAGGCGGTCGCGGAGGCTGGAGAGGAGGTCCAGGACGCGCTCGGAGGTCGCCGAGTCGAGCGCCCCGGTGGGCTCGTCGGCGAGGAGGAGGCGGGGTTCGTTGGCGAGGGCGCGCGCG
>DASZFE010000273.1:0-6509 GCA_035940155.1 Solirubrobacteraceae bacterium
GGGCCCCGAAGGCGCGCGGGCTGATCGCGTACCTGTCATCGACCACGCCCCGTCGACCTGAAGGCGTCTTGGGTCACGAGGAAGTCAGTCGCCAAGCCAAAATTCCAACGACTGGGAGCAGCCCTCGAATCTCGAATGGAGTCCGCTCCGATCGTTCGCAGACGCCGGCTCGGTGAGAGCTTTGGACCGGGGGTCAAGATTTTTTCGAGGCTCTCCGAAGAGACGGGCAGTTTCCGTTTGGAGACGAGAGTTCCCTCGATGTTGGAGCGACAGGATGAATACAGCTGAGAAGGATCCCAGGGTCTCACCCGCTGCGGCGCTCGCGCTGTGGCGAGAGTACCAAGGCAAAGGCGATGCGCGCCTGCGCGACCGCCTGATCTTCATGTTCACCCCGATGGTCAGGTACATCGTGTACCGCAAGGTTCGCGAGGTCCCGGCGCAGTGCGACATCGACGACTTCCTCTCCTGCGGTCTGGAGGCGCTGATCCGCTCGATCGACCGTTACGACCCCGAGAAGGGGGCGACGCTCGAACAGTTCGCGTGGACGCGGATCCACGGGGCGGTCCTGGACGAGCTGCGCCGACACGACTGGGCGCCGCGCTCGCTGCGTCGCGCGGAGCGGGCGATCGCGGTGGCGCGCGAGGAGTTCATCGCCGCGCACGAACGCGCGCCGACCCGCGAGGAGCTCGCGAGCGCGGTGGGGATGAGCCCCGAGGAGCTCATCCGCCGGATCGACGAGATCGCGCTCGCGGAGGTGGGCTCTCTGAACAAGACGGTCCGCACGGAGGAAAGCACGACGATCGAGCGGATCGACACGCTCCAGAGCACCGACGCGGAGACGGACCCGAGCGCGAGCGCCGAGCTCGGCGAAGCCAAGGAGCGCTTCCGCGCGGCCTTCTCGCGGCTGCCCGCGCGCGAGCGCCAGGTGGCGGTGCTCCTGTACGTCGAGGGTTGGACCCTGCGCGAGATCGGGACCCTCCTCGGGGTCTCCGAGAGCCGGGTCTGCCAGATCCACGGCGAGCTCCGCCGCCGTCTGCGCGATCAGCTCTCCGCGGACAAGACGCTCTTCACCGCGGTCGGTTGAGGCAAGCCGTCGCCCGCGCCACTAAAGAAGGACCCGCGCGGGCCGACTACACGTGATGAGATGGACCTCGGCCTCTACATAGCCGCCTCGGGGATGGTCGCGGAGCAGACGCGCCAGGACCAGCTCACGAACGACCTGGCGAACGCGATGACTCCGGGGTACAAGCCGCTTTCGACGAGCCAGCGGAGCTTCGGGTCGATCCTGATGAGCAACACGAGGACGGGCGCGGCGATCGGGTCGCTCTCGACGAACGTGGCGCTCGGAGGGACGACGGTGAACATGGCGCCGGGCGCGATCAGGAGCACGGGCCAGCCGCTTGACTTCGCGATCTCCGGGCCGGGGTTCTTCGCGGTGCGGACGGCGGGCGGGGTGCGCTACACGCGCGACGGCCAGTTCACGACCTCCGCGCAGGGACAGCTGGTGGACGCGGCGGGGAACCCGGTCCTCGACGGGCGCGGGGCGCCGATCGCGGTTCCCGCGAAAGGGACGGTCCCGGCCGCGGCGCTGGGGGTCTACGAACTGAAGGGCGCGAGCAGGCAGGGTGAAAATCTCTTTACGGGCGCGGCCACCGCGGGCGCGGCGGGCACGGTGCGCTCGGGCGCACTGGAGGCGTCGAGCGTGGACGCGGCGCGGACGACGGCGGGGATGATGGGCGCGCTGAGCAGCTTCCAGTCCGAGCAGCAGGCGATCCAGGCGATCGACCAGACGCTCACGGCGGCCTCGACGCAGGTCGGCTCCCTCAACGGAGGCGGGGGATAGGAATGCTCGAAGGCCTCTACTCGGCGGCCGCGGGGATGTCCGCGCAGCAGGAACAGCTCGACGCGATCGGAAACGACCTCGCGAACGAGAGCACGACGGGCTACAAGTCCGAGCGCTTCGGCTTCCGCGACCTCCTCTACAGCCAGGTCGAACAGGTCGGGACGACGAGCGCGACGGTCGGGGCGGGCGCGGGCGGGCAGGTGATCGGCCGGGACGGCTCCCAGGGAGCGATCCAGCAGACGGGCGATCCGCTGGACCTGGCGATCGAAGGCGAGGGGTACTTCCAGGTCAAACGCCCCGGCGGTCAGATCTCGCTGACGCGCGGGGGGGCCTTCGGCGTGGATGCGAGCGGGCAGCTGACCGCGCACGACGGGAGCCTGTTGAGCCCTCCGATCACGATCCCGCGCGGGGTCTCCGCGGGGGAGGTCTCGATCGCGCAGGACGGGACGGTGAGCGCGCACGGACGCAGGCTCGGGCAGATCGCGCTCGTGACGGTCGCCTCCCCGGACCATCTCCTCGCGGACGGGGCGGGCGGGCTGAGCGTGACCGCCGCGAGCGGCCCCACGCGGCCAGTGAGCGGGGCGCACATCGTCCAGGGCGCCCTTGAGAGCTCGAATGTGGACCTCGCGGGCGAGATGTCCCAGATGATGATCACCCAGCGGGCCTTCCAGCTCACGAGCACCGCGATCCACACGCAGGCGCAGATGCTCTCGATCGCGAACCAGCTGCGCGCATGAGGGCGAGCGTCCCGATGAGCCTCGCGCCGACGGGCACGCCACTGCGTGAGCCCGATGAGGCGTTGACGCTGCGGGTGCTCGTGCACCTCGACGCCCAGGTCGCCTCCGTGCGGGGGCTGCTCGAGATCGTCCTCGAGCAGGGCGCGGCGATCCGCGCACGGGACGTTCACGAGGTCGTGCGCCTGGCGGGGATGCTCCACGGCGAGCTCAGTCGCCGGGAGCTGATCGAGCAGGAGCGCTCACGGCTCTTGCACAGCAGCGCGATGCGGCTCGGGATCGAGCCCGGGGAGGTCACGCTGACGCGGCTGACGGGCATGATGGATCCGGACTGCGCCGAGCAGGCGCTCAAACGGAGCGCGGAGCTCCGGGGCCTCTTGCACGAGCTCCAGCGCGAGCACTCCTGCAACCGCGCGCTGATGCAGCTGGAGCTCTCCTTCCTGGATCACCTGATGCGCTCGCTCGCGCTCGACGGGGCCGTGCACGACTACGACCCGCAGGGCTCCACCGCGCCGCGCCCGGGCGCGCGCGTCGCGCTGCACGTCCTCGACCTGGAGGCCTGAGGGGATGTCGATTCCGACTCTGCAGGGACTCCAGACGGCGCTCAGCGGGCTGCTCGCGGGCCAGGAGGAGATCGACGTCACGGGTCACAACATCGCCAACGCGAACACCCCGGGCTACTCGCGCCAGACAGCGGTCCTCGAGACGAGCGACCCGCTGAAAATCGCCGCGCTCTCCTCGATCACGGGCAACGGCGCGCAGCTCGGGACGGGCGTGACGGTCGAAAAGCTCACGCGCATCCGGGACATGTACCTGGACGGGCAGTACCGCGAACAGAGCTCCGCGCTCGGATCGGCGAGCACGCAGACGAGCGAGCTCCAGCAGGCGCAGGGGGCCTTCGCGGAGCCCTCCCCCGCGGGGCTCTCCGCGCGGCTCTCGGCCTTCTGGAGCGCCTGGAGCGAGCTCGCGAGCTCGCCCTCCAGCGAAGCCGCGAAGGAGGGCGTGGTGAACGCGGGGACGCAGGTCGCGGGCGCCCTGAACGCCCTGAGCGCGAGCCTGAGCGAAGTCTCAGCCCAGGCGTCCCAGCACTACGCGGCGCTCGCGGGCAAAGGCGGGGTGGTTCAGGAAGACGCGGCGCAGCTCGCGCAGCTCAACGGGCAGATCAGGCTCGCCGAACAGGCCCACCAGACCCCGAACGACCTCCTGGACCGCCGCGACAGGCTGATCGATGGGCTCTCGGAACTCGCGCAGGTGAAAGTGACCCTCCAGAGCGACGGGACCGACACGGTCCACTTCGGCGATGCCGCGACGGCGCTCGTGGAAGGGACAACGGTGACCTGGCCGCAGGAAATGACCTCCGCGGCCGGCGGGCAGATCGGCCAGCTGATCGGCCTGACGGCCCCGGCGGGGCAGTTCGCCTCCTACGGGAATGCCCTCGACGAAGTCGCGAGCGCGCTGGCGAAATCGGTCAACGCGCTGCACACCTCCACGCCCTTCTTCAAAGGCGCGAGCGCCGCGACGATCGCGGTCGCGGTGACGGCCTCCCAGGTCCAGAGCTCCTCGACGCCCGCCCCGGGCGGGAACGACGTCGCGCAGGGGATCGCGGCCCTGCGCGGGGGCGCCGCCGAACAGGGCTACACCGCGCTCGTGGAGCGGGTCGGGGGCGAAGTCCAGGGCGCACAGAGCTCCGCGCACAACGCCGAAGCGATCGTGGGCGTGCTCGGGAACAGGCGCCAGAGCGTCTCGGGGGTCTCCCTGGACCAGGAAATGACGAACCTGATCAGCTTCCAGCGCGGCTACCAGGCCTCCGCGCGGACGCTCACGACTATGGACGAAATCTTGGACACGTTAATCAACCACACCGGACGCACGGGGCTGTAGGGGATGACCGAACGGATCACCCAGGCGATGGTGAGCTCGACGGTCCTCGCGGACATCAACGCCGCCTACGCGGCGTTGGCGCGCAGTCAGAGCGAGCTCTCCTCGGGCAAGTCGATCCTCGAACCATCGGACAACCCCTACGGGGCGGGGCACGCGATCGAACTGCAGAGCACCCTCGACGGCCTCGCCTCCTACGCGGCGAACGCGAAAGACGGGACCTCGTGGCTGAACACCGCCACGGGCTCGCTCGCGGGTATCGGCCAGGCCGTCCAGCGCGTCCGCGAGCTCGTCGTGGAGGCCGACAACGGGACGCGCAATCAGGGCGACCGGGAAATGATCGCGGGCGAAGTCGAACAGCTCACCGAAGCGGTCAAGCAGGACGCAAACGTGCAGTACGCGGGCCAGTACGTCTTCTCCGGGACCCTCACCTCGACGCCCCCGTACCTCTCGGGCGAAGAAGACGCCTACCAGGGGAACGCCGAAAAGGTCACCCGCGCGATCGGGCCGAGCTCGACGGTGACGGTCAACACGGACATCTCCTCCGTCCTGGGCAGCGGTCAGGGAGCCGCTGATGGGAAGCTCCTGGACGTCCTGCGGACCGTCGCGCAGCACCTGCGGGGCGGGAGCGCCGAAGACCTGCAGGGACTGCGCACGAAAGACCTCGGGAGGATCGACTCGAACGTGAACGCCCTGAGTGTCCTGGAGACGAGCGTGGGCGCCACGACCGACCAGCTGCGGATGGCCGAAAGCCGGATCACGGACCTTCAGAACACGGCCACGCAGGCCCTCTCGAACACCGAGGACGCGAACATCGCGCAGGTCGCGACCGAATACTCGAGCCAGCAGGCCGGATACAACGCGGCCCTGCACGCGGGGGCGCAGATCGTGCAGATGTCCCTGCTGGACTTCCTGCACTAGCACGTCCCGCACCAGAGAGAGAGGAGAGACCGACGATGTCAATCAAGATCCAGAGCACCCGCTTCGGGACGCTCGAGGTCGCGGAGGAGACGATTATCGAGTTCCCCCTCGGGCTGATCGGCCTGGGCGGTCTGCGCTACGCGCTCTTCGAGAGCCGGCCCGGGAGCTCCTTTCTGTGGCTGCACTCCCTCGAAGACCCCGGGCTCGCGCTCCCGGTCGTCGATCCGCGGCTCTTCTTCCCGTCCTTCACCCTGGAGGTCAACGTGCGCGACCGCGAGCTGATCGGCCTCACGGACCCGCTCGAGGCATTCCTCTACGTGACCGTCCGCACCGCGCCGGACCCTGCGGAGGTGACCGTGAACCTCCGCGCGCCCCTCGTGATCTGGGAGGGCCGCGGCCACCAGGTCCTCAACGACGCCCCCGGCGCGGAGCTCCAGGAGCCGCTCTTCCCGGCGCTCGCGCGCATCCCACGCGGGGCGCCAGTGCTGGATGCTGCATAATCACCTCCGATGCTGATACTGACGCGGCGACCCGGCGAGCGCGTCGTGATCGGCGACGACGTGATCGTGACGGTCATGGAGGTCAGCGGTCAGACCGTCCGCCTCGGAATCGCCGCCCCCGGCGGCGTCCCGGTCTACCGTGAGGAGATCTGGCTCGCGGTCCAAGAGGAGAACCGCGCGGCGGCCGAGGCGAACGTGCAGGAGCTCCCCGAGGTCGCCGAGGCCGCGCCGGCGCACGCCGGTGGGGCGGAGGGCGGCGTCGCCGAGCCCCACGCCCAGGCGCCCCCCGGGGACGCGGCTCAGCGCCCCTCGTAGGTCGCGTGACCAGGCCCGCGCTCCAGGAAGGAGCGCACGGCGCCCTTGAGATCCTCGGTGGCGAGCGCCTGGATCGCCGCGGCGAGCTCGTCGATGAGCTCTCCGTCGAAGAGGTTCAGCGGGGGGTTGTCGATTGTGAGGACAGTGAGCGGACCGTCGACCTTGACGCGGATCTTGCTCATCGTTCGGGTCCCATCGCGGGCGGGAGTCTAGCCCAAGGTCGACGCGACCCGCCGGAAGATATTTTCGCATAGCTATTGGAAATTCATGAGCTTTGTGGGATGATCTGTCTGAGGGAGCGCCGCCGTGTGCGGGCAT
>DASZFE010000274.1:0-3369 GCA_035940155.1 Solirubrobacteraceae bacterium
GCTGACCTTCACGGCCGGGAGGAGCCCCCCGAGCCCGGGCTTGGCGCCCTGGGAGAGCTTGATCTCGATCGCCCGTACCGGCGTCCCCTCGATGCGTTCGCGCAGGCACTCCAGGCTGAAGCGTCCGCGCTCGTCGCGGCAGCCGAAGTAGCCCGTGCCGATCTGAAAGACGAGCTCCCCCCCGTGGCCGTGCGCGTCCGCGAGGCCCCCCTCGCCGGTGTTCTGCAGGCAGCCCGCGAGCTTCGCGCCCCGGTTCAGGGCCTCGACGGCGACCCGTGAGAGCGAGCCGTAGCTCATCCCGGAGATGTTCACGATCGAGGCCGGGCGGAAGGCGTGTGTGCGGCCGTGCGCACCGCCCATGACCTTCCCGGCGGGGACCTCGTAGAACGGCGCCCCGCCCGGCTCCCCCGCGCCGGGCGCGGCGATCGGGAAGGGGGAGTGCTTGATGATGAAGAGGTTCTCCACGGCCTCCATCTCATCGTCGCTCCCGTACCCGAAGACGTTCGGGGCGGCCTTCGAGGAGGCGTAGACCCAGCGGCGCTGGTCGCGCGAGAAGGGTCGCTCCTCGTTGTTGGAGGTGACGATGTACTGGCGGAGCTCCGGCCCGAAGGCCTCCAGCGTGTACCGCAGGTGCCCGATGATCGGGAAGTTCCGCAGGATGGCGTGGTGGCGCTGCAGGAGGTCGTAGCCGACCAGGCCCGCGAGCGCCGCGACCCCGGCGCGAGTGTAGAAGCTGCGAGACGTCCCCACGGTCGATCGAGGAGCTTAACCTGGTCCGCGGCGCGAGCGGCTTTAATCAGCCCCGAGCATGAGGGACCTGGAGACGATCACCTACGAGGCCGCGGACCGCGTGGCGCGGATCACCCTGAACCGGCCGGAGCGCGGGAACGGGATCACGCGGCGCCTCGTGGGCGAGCTGGAGCGCTGCGTGGAGCACGCCGATCTCGACCCCGCCGTCCACGTGATCCTGCTCTCGGGGAACGGGAAGGGGTTCTGCGGGGGGTACGATCTCGTGGAGTCCGCGGAGTGCCGGGGCCTGACGGGCGAGGCGCTCGACCCGCCCCCGGGCTCCCCGATCGACCCGCGGGTGATGGCGATGAACCACGACCCCTCGAGGACGTGGGACCCGATGGTGGACTACGGGATGATGGGCCGGAACGTGCGGGCGTTCATGTCGCTCTTTCACTGCACGACCCCGGTGGTGTGCAAGGTGCACGGGTTCTGCGTGGCGGGGGGAACGGACATGGCGCTCTGCTCGGATCTGCTGGTGATCGCGGCGGACGCGAAGATCGGCTACCCGCCGGCGCGCGTGTGGGGCTCACCGACGACCTCGATGTGGGCGTACCGCCTGGGGGCGCAGCGGGCGAAGCGGCTGCTGTTCACGGGGGACTCCCTTTCGGGGGCGGAGGCCCTCGAGTGGGGCCTGGCGATCGAGGCCCCGGGGCCGGGGCGGCTGGACGAGCGCACGGAGGTCCTGCTGGAGCGGATCGCGCGGACGCCGCTGAACCAGCTGCAGATGATGAAGCTCCTGGTGAACCAGTCCCTCTACGCGCAGGGGCTGCACACGACCCAGGTCCTGGGGACGGTGTTCGACGGGATCACCCGCCACACCCCGGAGGGGTACGCCTTCCAGCGGCGGGCGGCGGAGGCGGGCTTCAGGGAGGCGGTGCGCGAGCGCGACGAGCCCTACGGCGACCCGGGGCCCTCGACCTTCAGGGGTTGAGGATTTAGATTCGCGTCGCCGTCAGGGGCCAGTCAGACCGCGACGGGCTCGCGGGCCTGCGTGGGCGAGCCGGCCCTGGAGAACTCCATCGCGCCGTCCTCGAGAGAGCCGCGCCTGAGGCTGAGGATGTCCAGGGCGTAGTTCTGGTAGAGCCGCCACGGGGCCCTCGCGCCCTGCTTGGGGAACTGGTCGATCGCGCGCTGGACGTAGCCGGCGGTGAGGTCCATGAAGGGGCGCTCCGCCACGGAGGGGTCCCGGCGGGGGACGCACTGCCGGTAGCCGTGGGCGTCCATGTGGTTCAGGAGCCGGCAGACGTAGTCGCAGGTGAGGTCGGCCTTGAGGGTCCAGGAAGCGTTGGTGTAGCCCACCACCATTGCCAGGTTCGGAATGTTGCTGAGCATCATGCCCTTGTAGCCCATCGTTTCCGAGGGCTCGATCTCGCGGCCGTCGACCGCGACCCGCATCCCCCCGAGTGCGAGGAGGCTCAGGCCGGTGGCGGTCACGATCAGGTCGGCCTCGAGCTCCTCGCCCGAGGCCAGGCGCAGGCCCCTTTCGGTGAAGGTCTCGATCCGATCGGTCACGATCGAGGCGCGCCCCGTTCCGATCGCCTCGAAGAGGTCCGCGTCGGGGACGAGGCAGAGGCGCTGGTCCCACGGGTTGTACGGGGGGGTGAAGTGCCTGTCGATGTCGTACCCGGGCGGGAGGTGGCGTTCCAGGCCCTTGCGGACGATCCTCTTGGCCACCTCGGGCCGGCGGCGGCTGAGCTGGTAGCTGGCCATCATCAAGAGGACGTTCTTCCAGCGCACCAGCGAGTAGGCGAGCTTCGCGGGCAGGAGGCGCCGCAGGGCGTTCGCGATCGCGTCTTCGGCGGGGAGCGTCAGGATGTAGGTGGGGGAGCGCTGGAGCATCGTCACGTGCGCCGCCTCCCGGGCCATCGAGGGGACGAGCGTCACGGCCGTCGCGCCGCTTCCGATCACCACGACGCGCTTGCCCACGTAGTCGATGTCCTCGGTCCAACGCTGCGGGTGGACGATCTGCCCCTTGAAGCGCTCAACGCCGGGGAAGTCGGGCGTGTAGCCCTCGTCGTAGCGGTAGTACCCGCTGCACATCATCAGGAAGCCGCAGGTCAGCTGGACCGTCTCGCCCGTCTCGGTCCGTTCGGCCTCGACCGTCCAGCGGGCCTCCTGCGTCGAGAACTCCGCGCGCACGACGCGGTGGTTGAAGCGGATCTTGCGGTCGATCCCGCCCTCCCTCGCGGTCTCCCGGACGTAGCGCAGGATCGAGGGGCCGTCCGCGATCGCCTTCGGCTCCTCCCAGGGACGGAAGGAGTAGCCCAGGGTGAACATGTCCGAGTCCGAGCGGATCCCCGGGTACCTGAAGAGGTCCCAGGTCCCCCCGATGCTCTCTCGGGCCTCGAGGATCGCGTAGGTCTTCCCGGGGCAGTCCCGCTGCAGGTGGTATGCGGCGCCGATCCCCGAGAGGCCGGCCCCGACGATCAGCACGTCGACGTGTTCGCGGGACATCTTCCTGTCAGCTCCTGGTGGTCGCGGGTGGGAGGGGCACCGGCTAAGGCTAGCGGTCCCACACCCCCTCGCCGGAGCAGCGGCCCCATGTCTGCCTGCGGATCGCGTCCGAGGTCGAGTCCC
>DASZFE010000275.1:0-4112 GCA_035940155.1 Solirubrobacteraceae bacterium
CCCGGGGATCGGGGGCTCGCTCGCGCACCTCGCGGCCCTGACGGTCCTCTTCGGGGCGGTCGCGCGGCTGGGTCTGCGGCGCGCGTAGGGCTCTATCCTCGGACGCGATGTCCTTTCCCCAGACGCGGATGCGCCGCCTGCGCTCCTCACCGGCGCTGCGGGGGCTCGTGCGCGAGACCGACCTCCGCGCCGATCAGCTCGTGCTGCCGCTGTTCGTCGCGCAGGCGGGCCCCGCGCGGGAGCCGATCGCGGCGATGCCGGGCGTGGAGCGCCTTTCGATCTCCGCCGCCGTGGAGCAGGCGCGCGAGGCGGCGGAGCTGGGCCTCGCGGGGGTACTCCTCTTCGGGATCCCCGCCGAGAAGGACCCCGAGGGCTCGGGGGCGTGGGAGGAGGAGGGCGTCGTGCAGCTCGCGCTGCGGGCGCTGAAGAGCGAGCTCCCGGATCTCCTGACGATCACGGACGTGTGCCTGTGCGAGTACACCGAGCACGGCCACTGCGGGGTGCTCGGGGAGGACGGGAGCGTGGAGAACGACGCGACCCTGGAGCTCCTGGGGCGGACGGCGGTGAGCCACGCGCGCGCGGGGGCGGACATCGTGGCGCCCTCGGACATGATGGACGGGCGCGTGGGGGCGATCCGCGCGGAGCTCGACTCCGAGGGCTTCTCTCAGACGCCGATCCTGGCGTACTCGGCGAAGTTCGCCTCGGCCTTCTACGGACCCTTCCGGGAGGCGGCGGGCTCGACGCCGGCGTTCGGGGACCGGCGCTCCTATCAGATGGACCCGGCGAACGGAGGAGAGGCGGTGCGGGAGGCGCTCCTGGACGCGGGGGAGGGGGCGGACATGGTGATGGTGAAGCCGGCGCTGGCCTACGGGGATCTGATCCGGGCGGTGAAGGAGGCGACGGGGCTGCCGGTGGCGGCGTACAACGTGAGCGGAGAGTACGCGATGGTCAAGACGGCGGCGGCGGCGGGGTACCTGGACGAGCGCGTGTGTGTCCTGGAGATCCTGACCTCGATACGCCGGGCGGGGGCGGACGTCATCATCACCTACCACGCGATGGAGACCGCACGATGGCTAGCCGAGTGAAGACCCGCTCCCGCAAGGACGGGGCGGCGGTGGCGATGGACGACCTGGACCGTCGACTGCTGAACCTGATGCAGGGGAGCTTTCCCCTGGAGCCCCGCCCCTACGAGGCGGTGGCGCGCCTGGCGGGGGTCCCGGAGGCGGAGGTCCTGGCGCGGGTGGAGCGTCTGCTGGAGCGGCGGATCATCCGCCAGGTGACCCCGATCTACGACACGCGGGCGCTGGGGTACGGCTCGATGCTGGTCGCGGCGAAGGTCGATCCGGAGCACCCGTGGCGGGCGGCGAAGATCGTCAACTCGCACCCGGGGGTCTCTCACAACTACCTGCGCAACCACGAGTTCAACATGTGGTTCACGATCGCGGTCGAGTCTGACTCCCGTCTGGGCCTCGAGGGGACCCTCCAGGTTCTCGGGCGACTGACGGGTGCGGAGTCGATCCGCCAGCTTCCCACCCTCAAGCTCTTCAAGATCAGGATGGACCTGGAGATGGAGGGGGACACGAGGGCGCTCGCGAGCGAGGGCGAGGCGCAGGCGCCCGCGGATCTCGAGGCGGTCGACTACGACGAGCTGGACGTCGCGGTGATCCGGGCGACCCAGGGCGACATGCCGGTGGCCTCAGAGCCCTACGCCCCCGCGGCGGAGGAGCTGGGCATCCCCGTCTCCGGGCTCCTCGAGCAGATGCGGGGGATGCGCGAGCGGGGGATACTGCGGCGGGTGGCGGCGATCCTCTACCACCGCCGTGCGGGCTTCTCGGCGAACGGGATGGGCGTCTGGAGGGTCCCTGAGGAGCGGATCTCCGAGCTCGGCCCGCGGATGGCCTCCTTCCGGGGGATCTCCCACTGCTACGAGCGCCCGACGTACGAGGACTGGCCCTACTCGGTCTTCACGATGGCCCACGGGCGCTCCAAGGAGGAGTGCGACGCGGTCCTCGACGCGATCGCCGAGCAGACCGGGATCACCGACCGCGCGACCCTGTACTCCTCGACGGAGTTCAAGAAGGTCCGCCTGCTCTACTTCACGGAGGACTTCAAGGAGTGGGAGGCCCGGCACGCCTGATTCAGCGCCGATGCCCGAGCCCCCGGCGATGAGCTCCCTCACGGACGTCCGCTCGGCGAACCTCTACCAGCGCGCCCTCACGGTCCTCCCGGGCGGCGTGAACTCGCCCGTGCGCGCGATGCGCGCGATCGGGCGCGAGCCGATCTTCATCGAGCGGGGGAGCGGCGCGGAGCTCGTGGACGTCGACGGGAACCGCTTCGTGGACTACGTCTGCTCGTGGGGGGCGCTGATCCACGGCCACGCACACCCGGCGATCCTCGAGGCGATCGCCACGGCGGCGCGGAAGGGGACGAGCTTCGGCGCGCCCACCGCGGGCGAGGTCGAGCTCGCCGAGGAGGTCAAACGGCGGATGCCCGCGGTGGAGATGCTGCGGATGACCTCCTCGGGGACGGAGGCGACGATGACCGCGCTGCGCCTCGCGCGCGCGGCGAGCGGGCGGGAGAAGGTCCTGAAGTTCGCGGGCGCCTACCACGGCCACGTCGACGGGCTGCTCGCGCAGGCCGGGTCGGGCCTGGCCACGCAGGGCATCGCCGCGAGCCCCGGCGTCCCGGCCTCGGCGGCGGCCGCGACGGTCGTGATCCCATGGAACGATCCCGACGCGCTCGCACGGGTCTGCGCCGAGCACGAGCTCGCGGCGCTCGTCGCCGAGCCGGCACCCGCGAACATGGGCCTCGTGCCACCGCGCGCAGGCTTCCTGGAGCTTCTGCGCGAGCGCGCGGATGCGAACGGCGCGCTGCTCGTCCTCGACGAGGTCATCAGCGGCTTCCGCCTCGCGCGCGGGGGCGCGCAGGAGCGCGGCGGCGTCTACGGCGACCTAACGATCCTCGGGAAGGTCCTCGGCGGCGGGCTCCCCGCGGCGGCGCTCGGGGGGAGGGCCGACCTGATGGAGCTCCTCGCCCCCGCCGGCGAGGTCTACCAGGCGGGGACCCTCTCGGGCAACCCGCTCGCCCTCGCCGCGGGTCTCACGGCGCTGGAGCTCCTCGACGAGGCGGCCTACGCGCGCCTGGCCGCGATCACCGATTGGCTCGCGGAGGGCCTGCGCGAGGCCGCGGGCGAGCGGCCCGTGAAGGTCGTGAGCCTCCCGGGGCTGCTGACAGTCTTCTTCTCCGAGCGCCCCGTCCAGGATCTCGCGGGGGCGCAGGCGTGCGACATGGAGGCCCACGCGGCGTGGTGCCGGGGGCTGCTCGCGCGCGGAGTCTACCCGCCACCCTCGCAGTTCGAGGCCTGGTTCCCCTCCCTCGCGCACGGCCCCGAGCAGATCGAGCGCACCGTCGAGGCCGCCGCCGCGGCCTTCCGGGAGCTCCCGTGAGCGCCACAGATCTCGCCGAGGCGTCCGGCCTGACAGATCCCTCCGATGTGGCGGAGCGCCTGCGTGCGCTGCTGGAAGCGGAGGGGGGCCTGCTCGCGGATCTGCTCGCTCCGCCGGCCGAGAGCGACCCTCCCCGCCCGGGTCCCGCGCAGACGGTCGCGGCGGGCCCCCGCGTGGGGGCGCGGGGCGCGGAGTACGCGCTGCTCGTGGAGGCGATCCACGAGGGCTACCTCCTACACTACGGGCGCGGACGGCTCCTGCGCTCCCCCGACGCGGACCTGCTCCTGCTGGCGGGCGACCGGCTCTACGCGCTCGGGCTCGCGCGCCTGGCGGCCGTCGGGGATCTGCCCGCGGTCTGCGAGCTCGCGGACGTGATCTCCCTGACGGCCCTCGCGCACGCCTCCGGGCGCCCGGAGCTGGCCGAGGCGGTCTGGGAGGCGGGCGCGCACGCGGTCGGCCGGGGTCCGAGCGAGGCGCACGCGCGGGCGAAGGCGCTCGTGCGCGCGGGCGCCCCGGAGGCGCTGGAGGCGATGCGGGCGCTCGCATCGGTCTGAAGACGGACGACTCGATCCCCAACCGATATGGTTTGGGTCCGTGTCCAGCAAGCACGAGAAGCACAAGTCGAAGTACACCTCCGACCGGTTGATACCGGGCGCCTTCGAGGGC
>DASZFE010000276.1:0-1835 GCA_035940155.1 Solirubrobacteraceae bacterium
GAGCGCCTGGAACTTCTTCGGGTTCTCGAGGAACTCCTTGATCTCGTGGAGCTCCTCCACGGCCTCGTCGACCCCGGCGACGTCGCGGAAGGTGATCTTCGGGGAGTCCGCCGAGAGGCGCTTCGCGCGGGACTTCCCGAAGGACATCACCTTCGAGCCGCCCCCCTGGACCTGGTTCATGATGAAGAGCCAGAAGCCCAGGAAGATCACGATCGGCAGCACTAAGCCCAGGATCGATAACAGCGGGTTGCTCTTGTTGGACTCGATGTTGAAGTGGACGCCGGACTTTTCCAGCTGCGCGATCAGCTGGGGCGCGGCCTGCGGGATGTAGCCGATCTCGTAGGTCTGCTTGTCTTTCAGTTCGACCGAGAGCGCGTTCCCGTTGTTCTGGATGTTGACCTTCTTGACTTCGCCCCTGGGGATCTCCTGGGTGACGAGCGTCTGATAGGTGTGTTCGGCTCCGCCGTTGTTGTTGCCCGCGATCAGCTTGGTCGCGAGGAACGCGAGCACGACCACGAGCAGGATCGGGAAAGCGGCGCTCTTGAAGAAACGGCTCATCGCTCGTCCCTATGCTAGCGCTCCAGGACCGCAACGAAGGGGAGGTTGCGGTAGCGCTCCCCGTAGTCCAGGCCGTAGCCCACGACGAAGCGATCGGGGATCTCGAAGCCCACGTAGCGCGTGGGCAGGTCGACCTTGCGCCGCTCGGGCTTCGTGAGCAGCGCGCAGACCTCCAGCGAGCGGGGCTCGCGCGATCCGAGGCTGCGCATGAGGTACTGGAGCGTGAGGCCCGAGTCGACGATGTCCTCGACGATCAGCACGTCGCGCCCCTCGATCACGATGTCGAGGTCCTTCAGGATCCGCACCACCCCCGAGGAGTCCGTCGCCGAGCCGTAGGAGGCCACGGCCATGAAGTCGACCTCGACGGGGATGTCGATGAAGCGCATGAGGTCGCTCAGGAAGAACACGGCGCCCTTGAGCACCCCCACGAGCAGCAGCGACCTGCCGTCGTAGTCGCGTGAGATCGCCTCCCCCAGCTCCCGCACGCGGCGCTGGAGATCCTCCGCGTTGACGAGGACCTCGCCGAGCTCGGGTGGCGCCACGTCCGGGGAGTCTACCGTCCGCCCGGCCCGGGGTAGTGCGCCTGGATCCCGACCATCGAGAGCCGCCCGCCCTCGACGACGGCGCTCACGAGCCCCCCGACGTGCAGCTCCGCGCGACCCCCGCGCCCACCGCTCCCATCGCGCCGAGCGAGCGCGAGGATCTCCCCCACCCGCTCCCCCGCCTGCGGCACGTAGCGCCCCACCGCCCCCTCCGCGAGCCGGATCACGACCAGCCGCGCCAGAGCCGCCGGGAACTCCTCCAGGCGCTCCACCGCGATGCTCGACTCCCCCGCGAGCTCCGCCTCGACGAGCCCGTCCAGCAGCTCCGTCTCCTCGCGCAGGAGCGCCGCCGTGCGCAGCACGTTCGCCTCCGCCGCCGGATGGACGGCGCGCAGGGCCGGGATCAGGCCCGCGCGCACGCGCCCGCGCGCGTACGCGTCGGTCTCGTTGCTCGCGTCGTCCCGCCACTCAAGGCCCCGCTCCACGCAGTACGCCGCGGTCTCCTCGCGCGTGACCCCGAGGAGCGGTCGGATCAGCACCGCCGGGGCGATCACCCGCTCGTCCCGCGCCGCCATCCCCAAGAGCGCCCGGCGGCCCGGGGAGGCCGCGAGACGGTAGAGGATCGTCTCCACCTGGTCCGTCGCCGTGTGCCCCACGGCCACCTCCGCGGGGGGCGGGGCGAGAAGCGGGGCGTGACCGGCGGCGGCGGGGGGCGACGCGGGAGGCGGGGCGGCT
>DASZFE010000277.1:0-4187 GCA_035940155.1 Solirubrobacteraceae bacterium
TCACCGAGGCGGACCTCAAGGACACGAAGACCGTCCTGGTCTTCTACCCCTTCGCCTTCAGCCCGGTGTGCACGGAGCAGCTTGAGGTCTACGAGCGCTCCCTGGAGGAGATCACCGCCGCGGGAGCCGTGATATACGGGGTCTCCTGCGACAGCTCCTGGGCGCAGAGGGCCTTTCGTGAGAAGCTCGGGGTGAGCATCGCGCAGCTCTCGGACTTCGAGCCCAAGGGCGCGGCGTGCGCGGCCTTCGGGGTCCTGCACCCCGGCGGCTTTCCCCAGCGCGCGCTCGTGATCACCGACGCGGAGGGGATCGTGCGCTGGAGCTACGAAGCCCCCTCGCCTGCGGATCTCCCCGGGGTGCACATGATCCTTGGCGGGTTGAAGCACCTTGCCGACGAACCGGCGGGGTGAGCGCGACGGGCGTCCGCTAAGCTGCTCTGGTTCGGGTAAGAGAAAAAGAAAAGATTCCGCCGACCGACGGGCGGACGGGAAGGCAGAACATATGAGCAGCGATGCCGTGACGCGGGTCTCCGTGGAGATCGCAGGTAGTGAGATCTCGTTCGAGACCGGCAGGATGGCCAAGCAGGCCTCCGGCGCAGTGGTGGTGCGACAGGGCGAGACGATGGTCCTGGCGACGGCCACCGCGGGTGGCGAGCGGGATGTGGACTTCTTACCGCTGACGGTGGACGTGGAGGAGCGGATGTACGCGGCGGGGAAGATCCCCGGCTCGTTCTTCAAGCGTGAGGGCCGCTCGGGGGAGAAGGGGACGCTGACGGCGCGCATGATCGACCGTCCGCTGCGTCCGCTCTTCCCGAAGGGCTGGCGCCGCGAGACCCAGCTGGTGGCGATCCCGATCTCCGTGGACCACGTCCACCCGTACGACATCCTGGCGATTAACGGGGCCTCGGCGGCGCTGATGATCTCCGACGTTCCCTTCGCGGGCCCGGTGGGCGCGGTGCGGATCGGGAAGATCGACGGGAACTTCGTGGTGAACCCCGAGGAGGAGGATGTGCTGGAGACCTCGGACCTGGACCTGGTGGTGGCGGGCTCGGAGGAGGCGATCCTGATGGTTGAGGCGGGCGCGAACGAGATCTCCGAGGCGGAGGTCCTCGACGCGCTGGACATCGCGCACTCGGAGATCAAGAAGCTCTGCCGGCTGCAGCGGGACCTGGCGGCGAGGGTGGGCAAGGAGAAGACCCCGGTGGAGGTCCCGACGGTCGATCCGGCGATCCTCGAGGCGATTCGCTCCTCGCACGGGAGCGCTCTGGACGAGGCGACGCAGGTGGAGGACAAGCTCGAGCGCCAGGATGCCTGCAAGGCGGTGGAGGGGGCGATCCTCGAGCAGCACGCACCCGCCGCCCCGGAGGGGGCGTCCGAGGAGGCGCTGATCGCGGCCAAGGCCCGCCGGGCGGCGGTGCAGCTGGCCTTCGACAAGCTGGAGAAGTCGATCATCCGGGAGCGGATCGCGGTGCACAAGAAGCGCCCGGACGGCCGCGCGGAGAACGAGATCCGCGAGATCACGATCGAAGCGGGCGTGACGCCGCGGACGCACGGCTCGGCGCTGTTCACGCGCGGGCAGACGCAGGCGCTGAGCGTGGCGGCGCTGGGGACGCTGAAGGAGGAGATGCGTCTGGACACGCTGGGGCTGCAGGCGAAGAAGTACTACTTCCACCACTACAACTTCCCGCCGTTCTCGGTCGGGGAGGCGGGGCGGCTGGGGCCGAAGCGCCGGGACATCGGCCACGGCGCCCTGGCGGAGCGGGCGCTCGTGCCGGTGGTGCCCTCGATCGAGGAGTTCCCGTACACGATCCGCGTGGTCTCGGACATCTTCGAGTCAAACGGCTCCTCCTCGATGGCCTCGGTGTGCGGCTCCTCACTCTCTTTGATGGATGCGGGCGTGCCGATCAAGCGTCCGGTGGCGGGCATCGCGATGGGGCTGATCAAGGAGGGCGAGGAGTACGTGGTCCTGACGGACATCGCGGGCGTGGAGGACCACCTGGGCGACATGGACTTCAAGGTCGCGGGGACCGACCGTGGGATCACGGCGCTGCAGATGGACATCAAGATCTCTGGCGTCACCTTCGAGATCCTGCGCGACGCGCTCACCCAGGCGCACAGGGCGCGGACGTTCATCCTGGGGAGGATGGCCGAGGTCATCGGGGGCCCACGGGAGCAGTTAAGCCAGTACGCGCCGCGGATCCAGACGCTCCAGATCGACCCGAGCCAGATCGGCCTGTTGATCGGCAAGGGCGGCGAAACGATCCGGGGCCTCTCCGAGGAGTTCGAATCGCAGATCGACGTGAACGACGACGGCCAGGTTCTGATCTACTCGGCCAACGGCGACCTCGGCGACGAGCTCGCGGAGCGGATTCGGATGATGATGAAGGAGGTCGAGGTCGGCGACGAGTACGCCGGGAAAGTCGTCAAGACGACGACCTTCGGCGCCTTCGTGGAGCTCGCGAAGGGCACGGACGGCCTGCTGCACATCTCAAACGTCTCACCGGGGCGGCGCGTTGAGAACGTCGATGACGTCCTGAGCAAGGGCGATGAGATCAACGTCCGCGTGGTCGAGGTCGACCGCGAGCGTGGCCGGATCGGCCTGCGCCTCGCCGACGATCCGGATATCGCGGGCAAGACGATCGAAGAGCTCGTGGCGATGCGCTCCGCCGGAGGAGGCGGTGGCGGAGGAGGCGGCTCGCGCAACGGCGGCGGCCGGGAAAGCCGCGGCGCCGGTCGGCCGGAGCGTGGCTCGGGCCGTCCGCGCCACGGTGGCCGCGACCGCTACTGAGCCGGGCCCGATGGAACTGACCACGCTCGACTCGGGCGTGCGGGTGATCAGCGAGCGAATGCCGGCCGTGCGCTCGGTCGCGCTGGGCTTCTGGATCGGGGCGGGCTCGGCGATCGAGAGCGAGGAGCAGGCGGGGATCTCCCACCTGCTCGAGCACATGCTCTTCCGGGGCACCGAGCGCTTCGGCTCGGCGGAGATCGACGAGATCTTCGACGCGATGGGCGCGGAGCTGAACGCGGGCACCGACAAGGAGTCCACCTCGCTCTTCACGCGCGTCCTCGACGGCCACCTGCAGCGGGCCTTCGAGGTGATGGGCGAGATGGTCTGGCGCCCGCGCTTCGGGGAGCTCGAGGCCGAGCGGGAGGTGGTCCTGGAAGAGATCGCGATGTACGAGGACGATCCGCAGGACAAGGTCTTCGACGTCCTCGGGGAGGCGATCTTCGGCTCGCACCCGCTCGGCCGCGCGGTGATCGGCCGCGCGGAGGTGATCGGGGCGAGCACGCGCGAGCAGCTCCAGTCCTTCCACTCAGAGCGCTACGTCCCGGCGAACGTGGTGATCGCGGCGGCGGGGTCGATCGAGCACGGGGAGCTCGTGCGGATGGCGATCGCCGCGGAGGCCGGCCGCGAGGATCCGGGCGCCGGGGAGGACGCACGGGACGCCCGCCGGGAGGCCCCCCGCACGGACCTCGAGCCGCCCGCGCCCGAGCGGCGGCTGCGCTTCCTGGCGAAGGAGACCGAGCAGTACCACCTCTGCCTCGGCGGCCCGGGGATCGCCCGCGACGACGAGCGGCGCTTCGCGCTGCGGGTGCTCGACAACATCCTCGGCGGCTCCTCCTCCTCGCGCCTCTTCCAGGAGATCCGCGAGCGGCGGGGGCTGGCCTACTCGGTCTTCTCCTTCTCGAACCTCTACGCCGCGACGGGCGAGGTCGGGCTCTACCTCGGGACCCGCCCGGAGAACCTCCGCGAGGCCGTGGAGGTGCTCGCGGAGCAGATCGAGCTCCTGATCGAGGACCCCGCGAGCGAGGCGGAGCTCGAGCGCTCGCGCGAGAACGTCAAGGGTCGGATCGCCCTCTCGCTGGAGTCGACCTCGGCGCGGATGAACCGCCTGGGGACCTCGGTCCTGGGCGGCCTGCCGATTCTCTCCGTGGAGGAGCTGATCGAGCGGATCGACGCCGTCGACCACGCGGCCCTGCGCGCGCTCGCCGCCGAGCTATTCGCGCCCGAGCGCCTCTCCGTCGCGGCGATCGGCCCCAGCGAGGAGACCTTCGTCGAAGCCCTCAGCCCACTCTGGTCCTCCGGCGCGGGCGTTCCCGCCGGCCAGGGCGCGACTGAGACCGTAAAGTAGGCGCTGTGAACGCAGAGAGCGGAGAGCCGATCAGAGTCGCGGTCGCGGGCGCCGC
>DASZFE010000278.1:0-6585 GCA_035940155.1 Solirubrobacteraceae bacterium
TCGACTTCGCCGGGCCCCACGCCCGGCCCCGGGGGCCCTTCGCCCAGACCCTCGACCTCCTCGGGGACGGCTCCGTCGTCCTCGCCTCCACCCCGGGCCACTCCCGCGGGCACCTCTCCGTGATCCTCCGCCTCCGCTCCCGCGAGGCCCTCATCGCCGGAGACGCCATCTACACCCTCGCCACCCTCCGCGACGGCGAGCGGCCCTGGCGCTCGGAAGACCCCGCCGCCTTCGAGCGCAGCCTCCGCGCCCTCCAGGAGTACGACCGCGAGCACCCCGACGCCCTCATCGTCCCCGGCCACGACATCGCGCACTGGCGCACCCTCGAGGAGCGCTACGAGTAGTACCCCGGGCAGGATTCGAACCTGCGACCCTCGGATTAGAAGTCCGACGCTCTATCCAGCTGAGCTACCGGGGCATCGCCCTCTCATCGACAGTCTGGCCATTGTCGCCGAGTCGCGCTCGGCGGGGCGCAACCGAGGAACATCCGTTTCTGACTCGGGTCCCCCCGGATCGCGTGCATTTGAGCCCTGGGGCCGGTTTCGCGTGGCTCTCCGGAGGCCTCGAGCGAGACCTTAGGCAATCTTGAGCCGAAAGCTGTAAAAGTTCCCCCCATGAGCTCAACCCCAGGAACCGACGATCTCTCGCGCAAGGAACGCCGCGACCAGGCCCGCACGGAACGGAAGGCCCTCGAGGAGGCCGAGCGCGCGCGCGCCGCGCAGCGCCGGCGGCTGATCCAGCTCGGCGGCGTCCTCGCGGTCGTCGCGGTCGTGATCGCGATCATCGCGATCGCCGCCGGGGGCAGCGGCAACAACGCCGCACCGAAGTTAAAAGCCACCGAAAAAGGCTCCTCGGTCGCCCACGCCTCCGAAGTCCAGAGCCTCCTCGCGGGCATCCCGCAGCACGGCGCCGAACTCGGCAAACCCACCGCGCCCGTGACGATGGAGGAGTTCGTCGACCTCCAGTGCCCCTTCTGCCGCCAGTACACCTTAGGCGTCTTTCCCACCCTCGTCAGCAAGTTCGTCCGCACAGGCATCCTGCGGATCGAATTCCACAACTACGACATCATCGGCCCCGACTCCCAGAAGGCCTCGCAGATGGCCGGGGCCGTGGCCCTCCAGAACCACCTCTGGACCTTCGCGGACCTCTTCTACCACAACCAGCAGACCGAGAACTCGGGCTACATCACCGACCAGTTCCTCACGCAGATCGCCAGCGGCGTCCAGGGGCTCGACGTCAACAAGGCCCTCACAGAACGCTACTCCCCGGCGGTCTCCGCGACGATCTCCAAAGACAACGCCCTCGCGCGCGGGTACTCCTCGCAGTTCGCCGGCGTCGGCGCCTTCAACGGCACGCCCTCCTTCCTGGTCTACAAGACCGGCGGCCCGATCCAGCTCTTCTCGCCGTCGTCCTTAACGGAAGCCGGCGAATACGAATCCACGATCAAGAAACTCGCCAAGTGACCGGAGATCTCGATGGACAACAGATCTCCCTCCCCGACGCTCAAGCGCGTCATGATCGGGCTCAACCTGCTCGGGCTCGCCGTCGCCACCTACCTCACCATCGCCCACTACAGCGGCGGCACCACCATCTGCCCGCTCCACGGCGGCTGTGAGACCGTCCAGCACTCGAGCTACTCGATGCTCGCCGGGGTCTCCGTCGCCCTCATCGGCCTGATCGGCTACATCCTCATCCTCGCCTCCCTCCTCGCCCCCGAGAGCGAGGCAAGCAGGACCGCCACGATGGCCCTCACCCTCGGGGGCCTCGGCTTCTCGGCCTACCTGACCTACCGCGAGCTCTTCTCGATCCACGCGATCTGCCCCTGGTGCGTCAGCAGCGCGGTCATCCTCACGATCCTCACCTGCCTCGCCCTCGTGCGCTTCCTGCGCGGGAGCCTCGACGAGCACCCCGGCGACGCGGACGGGGACCTCGTCGAGCGCGACGGCGCAGCGTCCCTCACCCCTGCCGGCTCCTGACCTGCCGCGCGTCCCGCCCGCGGCCCCCTGCGGCTCGATGCGGCCCTTCGCGGCGCTCCGCACCCCCGCGGACTAGAAGATTCGTCCAGAAACCGGCCCCGCGTGCACACACGGGGCCGCGGGACGGCCAAACTGTGCCGACGGCCCGATGTATGGCCGCCGAGCAATGGTCCCACCTAGCGAACCACCACACGAGCACGCCCTGCCGCTGCTAGACCCCCCGTTGCTCTCCTCGCAGAGCCTCCCCTCCGGGGACCTCTCGCCCGCGAGCCTCCAGCGCCCGCCGAAAGCGATCCTCCGCGCGCGGAGCCTCTCTAACTCGACCTCTCCCCAGAACGCCGAGGCGCCCGTTGGCGAGCACCTCCCGGTCGAGCACCCTCCCGGCGAGCACGCCCAGATCGCGCGCCTCTTCGAGATGACCAACGACCTCCTCGCCGCGATCACCCTCGACGGACGCTTCACGCTCTTGAACCCCGCCTGGGAGCAGGTCCTCGGCTGGACCCGCGAGGAGCTCATGGCGCGCCCGATGCAGGAGCTCGTCCACCCCGACGACCACGAGCAGACCACCGCGCTCGTCCTAGCCGGGCGTCACCGGGCGGCGCAGTTCGTGAACTTCACCAACCGCTACCGCCACCGCGACGGCTCCTGGCGCTGGCTGCTCTGGAGCGCCCGCTGCGACGGGGAGGTCTGGTACGCCGCCGCGACCGACGTGACCGATCAGATGTGGCTCGAACGTCAGGCCCTTCACGACCCACTCACGAGCCTCCCGAACCGTCTCCTCCTGATGGACCGCGCCCACCAGGCCCTCGGCCGTCTGCGCCGCAGCCACGGGCTCGTCGCGCTCGTCTTCATCGACCTCGACCGCTTCAAGGCCATCAACGACAAGCTCGGGCACGCCGTCGGGGACCAGCTCCTCATGTCCGTCGCCGAGCGCATCGGGGAGCTCCTGCGCGACAACGACACCATCGCCCGGCTCGGGGGCGACGAGTTCGTGCTCCTCGCCGAGGACCTCCAGAGCGACACCGAAGCCCTCGCCGTCGCCGAGCGCGTCCTCCACGCCCTCGAGGCCCCCTTCAAGATCGACTCCACCGAGATCCCCGTGCTCGCCAGCGTCGGCGTCTCCGTCTCCCACGACCCCGACGCCGACCCCGAGGAGCTCCTGCGCGAGGCCGACGTGGCGATGTACCGCGCAAAGGGCGCCGGGGGAGACCGCCTGGAGCTCTTCGACGAGGAGGTCCGCCGCGAGGTCCTCGCGCGCCTGGACATCGAGAACCGCCTCCGCCACGCCCTCCCCCGTCACGAGCTCACGCTCGTCTACCAGCCCCTCCTCGACCTCGCCCACGGGACCCCCGTCGGCTGCGAGGCCTTCCTGCGCTGGCGCCCCCACAACTCCGCCCCAGTCTCCGTCTCGGACTTCCTCCCCCTCGCCGAGGAATCCGAGCTGATCCTCGACATCGGCGAGTGGGTCCTCAACACCGCCTGCCTCCAGGCCGCCGCCTGGCGGCGCGCCGGACGCGAGATCACCCTCAACCTGAACGTCTCCGCGCGCGGCCTCACAGAGATCGACCTCTCCGGCCGCGTCCGCGAGGCGCTCTCGAACACGGACCTCCCCGCGCGAGCGCTCTGCCTGGAGGTCTCCGAGACCGCGATCCTCCGCGACCCCGAGCGCGCCCACTCCACGCTGCGCCAGATCAAGCGCCTCGGCGCGAAGATCGCCCTCGACGGCTTCGGCGCCGGGCAGTCCTCGCTAGGCCTCCCCGGGACCCTCCCCCTGGACATGCTCAAGATCGACCGCGAGCTCATCCGCGGGATCGTCCGCGACGAGGACAAGCGCGCGATGGTCGTCGCCGCGATCGCCCTCGCGCGCGAGACCGGCCTGAGCACGGTCGCCGTGGGGATCGAGACCCACCGCCAGCTCGCCCTCGCACGCGACCTCGGCTGCTCGATCGGCCAGGGCTTCCTCCTCCACAGCCCCGCCACAGCCGAGCGCCTCAGCTTCGCCGAGCCAAGGGCGATACGCTCGACCGCGCGATGGAGCCCACGCGCGCGCAGCCGCCACGAGCAGTAGACCTCCCGCCCGACGACCCCGAGGCACTCAAGCGCGCCGCCGCGCTCGCCGCCGCGGAGCTCGTCGAGCCCGACCAGCGCGTCGGGCTCGGAACTGGATCGACCGTCGCGCACCTCCTCCCCGCCCTCGCCGCCCGTGGCCTTCCCGGCCTGCGCTGCGCCGCGAGCTCGCCCGCGACCGAGCACGCCGCCCGCGCCCTCGGGCTGCGCGTGCAGGAGCTCGACGAGCTCGGAGAGCTCGAGATCACGATCGACGGCGCCGACCAGATCGACCCGGAGGGATGGCTCGTCAAGGGCGGCGGCGGCGCCCACACGCGCGAGAAGATCCTCGCCGCGGCCTCCCGGCGCTTCGTCGTGATCGCCTCCGCCGAGAAGGCCGTGCCCGCGCTCCGCGCCCCCGTGCCCCTGGAGATCCTCCGCTTCGGCGCCCGCGAGACCCTCCGCGCGCTCGCCCCCGCAGAGCTCCGCGACACCCCCCCGAGCCCCGACGGGAACCTCATCGCGGACTACCTCGGGGAGGTCGGCGACCCCGCCGCGCTCGCCGCGCGCCTCTGCGCGACCCCCGGGGTCATCGAGCACGGGCTCTTTCCCCCGGAGCTCCTCAGCGACATCCTGATAGCGGGGCCCGCGGGCGTCGAGCATCGCAGCGTAGGCGCGCCCCCCTTTCGGTAGGCGCCTCGCCCCGGGCGCGCCCGGCGCGAGGCCCGCACGTCCGCCGGGCGAGACCCCAACACTGGGACGGGCCTCAGATCGAGATCATCCCGATCGCGTCCAGATGTCTCGCGCACCGCGAGGCCCAGAGGTCCTCGCCGCGGACTTCCACGACGCCCTCCTCGCGCAGACGCTCGAGCGCGTCGCCCAGCGCGAGCGGCTCGACGTCGTAGATCTCCCGCTCGAGCTCCGCGCGCGACCAGCGCTCTGCGTGGTCGTCCCGGAGGACCTGCAACACGATCGCCCGCTCCGCGATCTCCTCGTCGCGCAGGCCTGAACCAATACGCTCGTTCCGCATGGGAAGCACCGCCCTTTCCGTGCACGGCCCCGGCACGGCGCCAATCCGTGTCGGGGCCAATTGATTTGCTGTGGGTCGGTCAAACTGACCACAGCGCCCGGACGGACTCCTCGCCGGGAGCGCGCAAACACTCGCCTTCGGGAGGCCCTCCGGAGAAAGTTGGCGCGAATGCGCTCGCGAGTCCGCTCAGGCGTCGCGCAGGGCGGCCGCGCCGAGCCCGACCGCGGAAAGCGCCGTGGCGCTGACGAGCGTGCTCGTGACCTTCGAGAGATATCCCCCACGCCCGCCCGCGACACCGGCGAGGGTGTCGGCGACGTCGCAGGCGAGCCCCGCGACGAGCCACCGCCGTCGGGCTTCCCCCTCGCTCGCGAGGGCCCCGACCGCGAGCGCGAGGTCGCGCACGCCGAAGAGCCGAGCGAGGTAGGGCGCCTGCGGGTTGGCCACCGCGTCGAGCCCGAAGAGCCTGCCCGCGACACGCGGGGTCGCCCAGGAGGAGACGCCGACCGCTATCCGCAGGCCCACGAGGGTGTTCAGGGCGCTCTTGCCGTTCATTGCGGCCACTTTACAGCAAGAGACGCGCGCCGGGGCTCCGAGGAGGCCAAGCCGAGTCCGGTGCGGGTCGAAGCCGAGGAGAGGTCGGGCGGCGCCGAGCCGGGCGCCGGGCCAGGCGAGAAGCGGGAGACCGAGGAATCGAACCTCGAGCAAGGGTTTTGGAGACCCCTATGTTACCGTTACACCAGTCTCCCGGGAGGCCTCTGCGCCGAGTCGATTGTACGGGCTCGCGCCTCCCCCATGCCACGCACGGCCCCCGGGCCGCCTCACCGAACAGACGTCCAGAGCCCTACAGAGCGCTCAAGGCGGTGCCGATAGTCAGCCAGACGGCGACCGCTCGACACTCATGTGATGATCCACACATTCTCTGGCACCAATCGGCCCATGTCCCGACGATCGAGGCCCGCGCGCCCCGATCTGAGCCGAGCGCTGCCGGATCCGCGTTCGAGCTCGGGCTTCGCGCTGATCGAGGTCCTGATGAGCTCGATGCTCGTCGCGGTGATCGCCGCCGCGACCTTCACGGGCTTCGACGTATCGAACCGCCTCACCGGCGAAGAGCGCGCCCGCAACGAGGCCGTCCTGATCGCCCACCAGGACGAGGAGCGCCTGCGTGGGCTCAGCGTCTATCAGCTCTCCGGCCTGAACGAAACCAAAACCAACGAACTCAAATACAACGGCATCAGCTACACGGTCACCTCCAAAGGCAAGTACGTATCCGACACGAGCTCCGAAGCAAGCTGCGGCGGGGAAGGTCAGAGCGCCGACTACATCCAGACGGTCTCCGAAGTGAAATGGCCCGGGCTCAAAACCCGCCCGGCCGTCGTTGAGACCGGGTTGATCGCGCCCCAGGTCGGCGGTTCGGTGCTCGTGCAGATCCGCGACGACAAGAACAAACCGACCGGCGGGATGACCACGACGCTCACCGGGCCCAAACCCTCCGCCGCGAGCGAAAACTACGTCTCGCCGGAAAACGGCTGCGTG
>DASZFE010000279.1:0-3936 GCA_035940155.1 Solirubrobacteraceae bacterium
ACGCCCGCGGTGGCCCTGGCGATCGAGAGCTGGACGCACTTCGCCGACGGGGCCGTGCTCGCGTGGCTGGAGAATCGCGCCCTCACGCGGGTTCAGGTCCGCGACCTCTGCGCCCGCACGCTCGTGAGCGCCATCACGATCGCGGCCGGGCTGGGGGAGCCGAGTCCCGAGGAGCGGCCGGCCACGGACGGGTAGGCCCGGGGCGGGGCGGCGTCGCGGGGGGGCGCGTCGCGGAGGTCACCCGCGCGGGAGCTTCTTGCCGGGGTTCAACAGCCCCTTCGGGTCGAGGGTGCGCCGGATGGCCTCGTGGAGGTCGATCGCGGCCGCGGGCCACTGGCGCGCGAGCCAGCCGCGCTTGAGGAGGCCGACGCCGTGCTCGCCGGAGACCGAGCCGCCGAGGCGGGTGGCGAGGGCGAAGATCTCCTCGCTCGCGCGCGCGGCGGCCTCGCGCTCGGAGGGGCTCGCGGGGTCGATCAGGAGGTTGGCGTGGATGTTCCCGTCGCCCGCGTGCCCCCAGGCGCACGCGGGGAGGCCGTGGGCGGCGGCGATCTTCGCGATCTCCTCGAGGGCCTCCCTGAGATGCTCGACGGGGACGACGACGTCCTCGCCGGCCTTCCCCCCGCGGAGGGCGGCGACGGCGATGCCGAAGCCCTCGCGCCAGCGCCAGGCGGCGGGACCCTCGAGGTCGCGGAGCTCGAGGGCATCCGGGGCGAGGACCCCTTCGAGCTCGGCGCGTTCGCGGGCGACCTCGGGATGGGAGCCCTCGAGGTCGATGAGGAGCGCGAAGCCCGCCCCCGCGGGCGCCCGCGGGGAGCCCTCGGGCTTGCCGGTGGCGAGGATCTCGAGGGCCGCGGCGTCGATGAAGTCCAGGGCGGCGGGCTCCAGGCCGCTGGCGAGGACCGCGAGGAGGGCCTCGCAGCCGGTGGGGAGGTCGCGGTGGAAGGCGAGGAGGGCCCGGCGGGCCTCGGGGGCGGGGAGGAGGCGCAGACGGACGGCGGTGATGATCCCGAGGGTCCCCTCGGAGCCGACGAGGAGGCTCTTCAGGTCGTAGCCCGCGACGTCCCTGCGCTGGGGGCCGCCGAGGGAGATGAGCTCCCCGGGGGCGATGGCGGCTTCCAGGCCCGTGACCCAGGCGCCGGTGGGGCCGTGCTTGAAGGCGTGGGGACCCCCGGCGTTGGTGGCGAGGTTCCCGCCGATCTGGGAGGACTCCGCGGCGCCGGGGTCGGGGGGGAAGGAGAGGCCGTTCTCGCGCGCGAGGCGCTGGACTTCGCGGGTGCGCAGTCCGGCCTCGACGTGCATCCGCCAGAGGCCCGGCTCGAGCTCGCGGACACGGGTGAGGCGCTCCAGCGCGCAGACGATCCCGCCGTCGATCGGGACGGCCCCGCCGGCGAGGCCGGTGCCGCCGCCGCGGGGGACGATCGGGACGCCGTGGGCGTAGGACCAGCGCAGGACCTCCGCGACCTGCTCGGGGTCGGCGGGACGGACGACGGCGTCGGCGCGGCCGCGCAGGCCGCGGGCGAGGGTGGCGTCGTGCTCGTAGGGGGCGCTCGCGGGGCCCGTGAGGACGTGCTCGGGGCCGACGATCCGGGCGAGCTCGCGGGCGAGGCTCTCCACGTCCTCTACCTCCCCGCGGGGAGGAGGCCGCGGGCGGCGTAGCGCGCGGGGGAGACGGGGCGGGCGGTGAGCCGGTTTGAGAGCATCCAGCGCGAGAGGGCTTCGAGGGGGCCCGGCCGGAGGGTACCGAAGGGGACGCGGCCGCTGTCGGTGAAGAGGGGGAGGTAGGCATCGAGGGAGGCTGTGGTGAGGGAGGGCGAGAGGCTGGGGTTGGCCTGGAGGAGGTCTTCGAGGCTGCGGGCGGGGTCGGCGAGGGTGTCGTCGTAGCCGCGGAGGGTCGCGGCGATGAAGGCGCGGACGAGGGCGGGGTCGGAGGCGATCAGCCGTCGGGTGGCGAAGGCGACGAGCCCGGGGTAGGGGGGGCCGCCCCAGGCGTCGAGCGGGAAGGCGGTGATGGGGTGCCCGGCGACCTGGAGGGCGACGCCGTCGGCGGGGATGAAGCCGGTGAAGGCCTGGATGCGGCCCGCGAGGAGGGCCTGGGCGCCGTTGAAGCCGGCGTCGAGGACGTGGACCTTGCGGGGGTCCCCGCCGGCGTGGGCGACCTCGGTGCGCACGACGGCTTCGTCGGAGGGGACGCCTGTGATCCCGACGGACCGGCCCTGGAGCTGCGCGGGGGAGGTGAGGCGCTCGGAGGCGAGCGCGATGAGGCCCCCGAGGGGGCGCTGGGCGATGGCGAGGATCGCCTGGGCGTCGCCGCCGCGGGCGATGGCGCCGGCGAGGTCGGAGCCGTCGGCGAGTCCGAACTGGGCGCGCCCGGCCTGGACGAGGGTGAGGGGGTCGGCGGTGGCGGCGGGCTGGAGGACGGTCAGGCGGAGGTTCTCGGCGCGGTAGTACCCGGCGGCGAGGGCCCGGTAGATGCCGGCGTGGACGGCGTTGGGTTCGAAGTCGAGGACGAGGGTGGCGGGGGTGGGGTGCGCGAGGGGGGCGCCCTTGGAGATGGTCCCGGGACCCCCGGTCGAGGAGCCGCAGCCGCCGAGGAGGAGGGCGAGGGCGGCGAGGAGGACAAGGATGACGGGAACGCGGCCCCCCTGGATCGGCCGCGGCTCGCCCGTGAGAGCCCTCTCGAGGGATCTGTATGGTGATTGGATCGAGATTGCCGGCACGACAGATCAGGGGCCCGGGGGTCCGCCGAGCGCGACGGCGTCCCCGGTGCAGGATGCCTCGCGGGGGGAGTTTCGCACGCTCTCGGGCGAGCCGGTGCGGGCGCTCTACACCGAGGCGGACCTCCCGGCGGGGATCGGCGGGCCGGAGGACCCGGTCGGGCGTCCGGGGCGCTATCCGTTCACGCGGGGGATCTACGAGTCGATGTACCGGGGGCGCCTGTGGACGATGCGCCAGTTCGCGGGGTTCGGGACCAGCGAGGAGACCAACGAGCGCTTCCGCTACCTGCTCGAGCACGGCCAGACGGGGCTCTCCACGGCCTTCGACATGCCGTCGTTGATGGGTCATGACTCCGACAACTCGCGCTCGCTGGGTGAGGTGGGCCGCGAGGGAGTCGCCGTCGACACGCTCGACGACATGCTCACGCTGTTCGGCGGCATCGACCTCGGCCAGGTGTCCGTCTCGATGACGATCAACGCCCCCGCCGCGATCATGCTCGCCTTCTACGTCGTCGCCGCCGAATCAGACCCGGCGAGCCCCGTGCCCCCCGAGCGGCTCTCGGGGACGATCCAGGCGGACATCCTCAAGGAGTACATCGCCCAGAAGGAGTGGTGCTTCCCGATCGACCCCGCGATGCGCCTCTGCGGGGACATGATCGAGTGGTGCACCCGGCGGATGCCCCGCTGGCACCCCATCTCGATCTCCGGCTACCACATCCGCGAGGCCGGGGCCACCGCCCAGCAGGAGCTCGCCTTCACCCTCGAGGACGGCCTCACCTACGTCGCGCAGGCCCTCGAACGGGGCCTTCACGTCGACGACTTCGCCCCCCGCCTCTCCTTCTTCTTCAACGCCCAGATCGACCTCTTCGAGGAGGTCGCCAAGTACCGCGCGGCGCGGCGGATCTGGGCGCGGGAGCTCCGGGAGCGCTTCGACGCGCGCGAGGAGCGCTCGTGGCTCATGCGCTTCCACTGCCAGACCGCCGGGGTCTCCCTCACGGCCCAGCAGCCCCTGAACAACGTCGTGCGCACCACCATCGAGGCCCTCGCGGGCGTCCTCGGGGGGGCCCAGTCGCTGCACACCAACTCCTACGACGAGGCCCTCGCCCTCCCCACCGAGGAGGCCGTCCGCCTCGCCCTGCGCACCCAGCAGGTCATCGCCCACGAGAGCGGCGTCGTGAGCACCCCCGACCCACTCGGGGGGAGTTACCTCATCGAGGCCCTC
>DASZFE010000280.1:0-4657 GCA_035940155.1 Solirubrobacteraceae bacterium
CGCCCCCAACCACGCCTTCGAGTCCCTGGAGTGCCTCGGGGGCGCCGGCTACGTGGAGGAATCCGGGATGCCCCGCCTCTACCGCGAGGCCCCGCTCGCCTCGATCTGGGAGGGCTCCGGGAACGTCATGAGCCTCGACGTCCTGCGCGCCCTCATCCGCACCCCCCGCTCGCTGGAGGTCTTCCTCCACGAGGTCGGTCAGGCCAAGGGCGCCGACGCCCGCCTCGACGCGCACCTCGCAAAGCTCGAGGGGCAGTTCTCGGACGTCGCCACCCTGGAGTCCCGCGCGCGCCGCGTCGTGGAAGCGATGGCCCTTGCCCTCCAGGGCTCCCTCCTCGTCCGCCACGGCCACCCCGCCGTCGCCGACGCCTTCTGCGCCGCCCGCCTCGGGGGCGACGCGGGCCTGGAGTACGGCACCATCCCCCCCGGCTGCGACTTCGAGACCATCATCGCGCGCGGCCGCCCGCAGCTCTGAGAGGCCGCGAACCCGCGGGCCTCGGGCCCGGGATGACGCCCCGGGCGGGGAAGGACAACCGCCCGCAGAGCGCCCCGAGCCTCCTACCATGAAGCCATGCCCGCTCGCGGCTCCTTCCAGCTGATGAAGATCTCCGGCATTCGCGTCGGCGCGAGCGCGAGCTGGTTCTTCGTCCTCTTCATCCTCATCTATTACCTCTCCGCCTACTTCCACGAAGTCCTCGGCGGCTCGCACACGACCGCCTACCTCGTCGCCGTCGCGGGCGCCCTAGGGTACTTCGGCTCGCTCATCCTCCACGAGCTCGGGCACGCCCTCGTCGCACGGCACCTCGGGATCCCCGTGATCGGGATCGACCTCTGGTTCTTCGGCGGCGTCTCTCACCTGCGCCGCGAAACCGAGAGCTCCGGCGAGGAGCTCAAGGTCGCCGCCGCCGGCCCCGCGGTCACCCTCTCGCTCTTCGCCCTCTGCTTCATCGCCTGGACCCTCCTCGCAAGCACGACGAGCTCCGCCGAGCTCGCGCTCACCCGCGAAGGCTCCACGACGACCCCCGTGCTCGCTCTGGTCGGCTGGCTCGGCTTCATCAACGGGGTCCTCTTCCTCTTCAACATCCTCCCCGCCTTCCCGCTCGACGGCGGGCGGATCGCGCGCGCGGTGATCTGGTGGCGCACCGGCGACCGCCACCGCGGCACCCGGGCGATCGGCCGCTCGGGGCAGGGACTCGCGATCCTGATCGGCGTCCTCGGCCTCCTCCAGCTGGCCCACGGCGAAGACTTCGGGGTCTTCACCGCGATCCTCGGCGTCGTCCTCTACCAGGCCTCAGGCGGCGCGGTCGTCCAGGGCGCGATCGGCCAGCGCATCCGCGACCTCACCGTCGGAGACGTCATGGACCGCGAGCCCATCGCCCTCCCCGCCGAGCTGCGCCTGCTCGATGCCCAGGAGCAGTTCTTCCTGCGCTACCACCTCCAGTGGTTCGCCGTCGTGGACCCCGCGCGACACTTCCTCGGAGTCCTCCGCCACGACCGCGTCGAGCGCGAGATCGCCGCCGGGCGTCCCGCCCTGCAGGCCGTCGACGTCCTCGAGGAGAACCTCCCCGTGCGGATCGCCGAGGACCAATCCCTCGAGGCCGCCCTGCGCTCGGAGGGACTCGGCCGGCTCGGGGCGATGGTCGCCGTGGACTCCGAAGGAGTCCTCCGCGGCGTCGTCACCCTCGCGCAGATCCGCCGGGCGTTGCGCCCGGCGGGCGTATAGAGTCTCCGCTCTCTCCGTCCTCGGGGACTTGAGAAAAGTCATGCCGGCACACGACGTCCTGATAATCGGCGCGGGCCTCGCGGGCCAGCGTGCCGCTCTCGCCGCCGCCCGGTCGGGCGTGAGCGTGGCGATCATGAGCAAGGTCCATCCCGTCCGCTCCCACTCCGTCGCGGCCGCCGGCGGGATCAACGCGGCGATCAGTCTCGACGACGACTGGCGCTCCCACGCCTATGACACCGTCAAGGGCTCGGACTTCCTCGGCGACCAGGACGCGATCGAGATCATGTGCTCGGAGGCCCCCAAGGAGGTCATGCACCTTGAGCACATCGGCGTCACCTTCCACCGCAACGAGAAGGGCGAGCTCGACCTGCGCGCCTTCGGCGGGGCCTCCACCAAGCGCACCGCCTACGTCGCGGACATCACCGGACAGGCGATCCTGCACGTCCTCTACGAGCAGCTGATGAAGCACCACGAGCGCCTGGACCGCTACGAGGAGTGGTTCACGACCTCCCTGGTACAGGACGACTCCGGCCGCTGCTGCGGGGTGGTCGCTCGCGACGTGCGCAGCGGGCAGATGGAGGTCTTCCGCGCCAAGAACGTCATCCTCGCCTGCGGCGGGGCCGGGCAGGTCTACAGCCCGACCACCAACGCCCTGATCGTCACCGGCGACGGGATCGCCCAGGCCTACCGCGCGGGCGCGCCGCTGATGGACATGGAGATGGTCCAGTACCACCCCACCACCCTCGTCGAGAACGGCCTCCTCATCACCGAGGGCGCCCGCGGCGAGGGCGCCGTGCTCCTGAACGGCGAGGGCGAGCGCTTCATGGAGCGCTATGCCCCGAACAAGATGGAGCTCGCCTCCCGCGACGTCGTCTCCCGCGCCGAGCAGACCGAGATCCTCGAGGGCCGCGGCGTCGGCGCGCACGGTGAGGGGATCTACCTCGACATCACCATGGTCCCCCGCAAGCGCACCCTGGAGGCGCTCCGGGAGATCGTCAACATCGGCAAGGACTTCGCCGGCGTGGACATCACCCGCGAGCCGATCATGATCCGCCCCGGACAGCACTACATCATGGGCGGCGTGAAGACCGACGTCGACGGCGCGACCTCGATCCCCGGCCTCTACGCCGCGGGCGAGGTCGCCTGCGTCTCCGTCCACGGTGGCAACCGCCTCGGCGCGAACTCCCTCCTGGACACCCTCATCTTCGGCCGCCGCGCCGGCGAGCACGCCGCGGCGCGCGCCTCCGCGATGGCGATGCCGAGCGCCAGCGACGCGCAGCTCCACGACGACGTCGCCATGATCGACGCGATCATCGCCCGCGATAGGGATGGAGGGCCTACCCGCCCACGGCGGATCTCGGAGATCAAGCAGGAGCTCGGAGTCACGATGAACCAGCACGTCGCCGTCTACCGCGAGCAGGAGAGCCTGGAGAAGGCCCGCGAGATCGTCGCCCGACTGCGCGAGGAGTCAAAGAGCGCCTACATCGACGACCGCGGGACCGTCTTCAACCAGGACGTCCTCGGGGCGATCGAGCTCGGCTACATGCTCGACTGCGCCGAGGCCATCGTCCTCGCGGCGATCGAGCGCAAGGAGTCCCGCGGCGCGCAGTTCCGCACGGACTTCCCCGAGCGCAACGACGAGGAGTGGCTCAAGCACATCGACATCTCCCTCAACGGCGACGGCCCCGGGGTGAGCTACTCGCCCGTCACCATCACCCAGTGGCAGCCCGAGGAGAGGAAGTACTAATGGCCGACACCCACCGCCCGCCCGAGGAGTTCACGCTCAGGCTCCGCCGCTACGACCCCGAGTCCGGCGAGGCCCCCTTCTGGGAGGAGCACACCGTCGAGCTCGAGCCCCACCGCTCGGTGCTCGAGGGGATCCTCCAGGCGAAGGCCCGCTTCGACGGCTCGATCGGCATCCGCTGCTCCTGCCGCGCCGCGATCTGCGGCTCCTGCGGGGTCCGCGTCAACGGCGAACCCGGCCTCGCCTGCCACACCCACCTCGACCACGCGCGCGAATCCGCCAGGGAGGGCGTGATCGAGATCGAACCGATGGGCAACATGCCCGTCATCAAGGACCTGATCGTCGACATGGACGCCGTGCACTGGAAGAAGATCCAGCGCGTCACCCCCTGGCTCCTCGCCCAGGAGCCCATGCCCGAGCGCGAGCACATCGTTCCGCGCGAGAGCATGGTCGACATCACGCAGACGATGGCCTGCATCCAGTGCGGCGCGTGCGTCTCGGACTGCCTGGCGATGGAGGTCGATCCCGGCTTCATCGGACCGGCCGCGCTCGCGAAGGCATACCGCTTCGTCGGCGACCCCCGCGACGCCGAGCAGTTCGAGCGCCTGAACGACCTCTCCCAGGACCCGCAGGGGATCTACGACTGCACGCACTGCTTCAAGTGCGTCGATGCCTGCCCGAAGGATGTAAACCCGATGGGCCAGATCATGCGCCTGCGGCGGATCGCAGGCTCTGATCAGAAGATCGTCGACGCCAACAACGGCCACCGTCACGAGCAGGCGATGACGAGCCTCGTGCGCGACTACGGTCTCAACCACGAGGCCGAGCTGCTGCCGCGCTCCTACGGCGGGGACTCCTGGTTTGCCAAGTTCCACCCCGCCGCCGCCAAGGAGCTCCTGAGCTCGCTCGGCGTCATGGCCAAGGGCATCCTGCGCGGCAAGCTCAATCCGAAGATCGCCCTCCTCGGCCACAAGATCCCCAAGCAGGACCTCGACGCGGTCAAGAAGATCTACAAGACCGTCGAGGGCCGCGAGGAGCGCTACGAGCTGAACCTCTACATCACCGGCGCCGACGAAGAGGACGCCGGCGAGCAGGCACCCGTCTCCGCGACGGCGGGCGACGCGACGTCCTCCACCACCGAACCCGGAGGGAGCGCGAACGGATGAAGGTCGCCTACTGGCCCGGCTGCG
>DASZFE010000281.1:0-3173 GCA_035940155.1 Solirubrobacteraceae bacterium
GCCGCGGTTGTAGTCCGAGAGCTCGTAGTCGTGGCCCATCGTGATCGCGTCGAACGGGCAGGCCACCTCGCAGTAGCCGCAGAAGATGCAGCGACTGAGGTTGATCTCATACACCGCGGCGTAGCGCTCGCCGGCGGAGACGCGGTCCTCGGGGGTGTTCTCCGCGGCCACGACGCGGATGCAGTCGGCCGGGCACGCGGCCGCGCACAGCGAGCAGCCGACGCACTTCTCGAGGCCGGTGTCCGTGAAGCGGTGGAGCCTGTGGCGACCGCGGAAGCGCGGGTAGACCGGCGTCTTCTGCTCCGGGTACTGGAGCGTGTCGGTGCCCTCGACGACCCGCATGAAGGTCGTCTTCAGCCCGCGCAGCGTCTCGCCGAACGCGCGGTAGGCGCCGCCCGCGGCGCCCGCCGCCGGCGCGCGCTGCACCGCGATCTGATCCGCTCCGGGCGACCAGCTCATGCGGCCCTCTCCCCGGGCGGCGTCACTTGTGCACCGCCACGACGATGATCGCGGTCACGAGCGTGTTGAGCGTCGCGAGCGGCAGCAGGACCTTCCAGCCGAAGCTCATCAGCTGGTCGTAGCGCAGGCGCGGGAGGGTGGCGCGGATCCAGATGAAGAGGAAGGTGAGGAGGCTCATCTTGAAGAGCACCACGAAGGGGTCGACCCAGCCGGGGGGGTGGATGCCGAAGGGGAGCAGCCAGCCGCCGAGGAATACGGTGGTGACGATCCCGGAGACGACGAGGACGTTGAGGTACTCGGCGAAGTAGTAGGACGCGAAGCGCCCGCCGCCGTACTCGGTGTTGTAGCCGCCCACCAGCTCGGCGTCGGCCTCGACGAGGTCGAAGGGCGCGCGGTTGATCTCCGCGAAACTCGCCACGAGGAAGATCAGGAAGCCCGCGAACTGCGGCACGACGTACCACGTGCCCTCCTGCGCGTGGACGATCCCCGTCAGCGAGAGGGTCTGCGCGGTGAAGATCACGCCCAGGAGCGCGAGCCCCTGGGAGACCTCGTAGGAGATCAGCTGCGCCGCGCCGCGCATGGCCCCGAGGAAGGAGTACTTCGAGCCCGAGGACCAGCCGCCGAGCATGATCCCGTAGAAGGCGACGGCCCCGAAGGCGAAGACGTAGAGGGGGCCGATGGAGACGTCGATCCCGTACAGCCCCACCGGCGTGCCGAAGATGTCCTGGACGTCGCCGAAGGGGATGATCGCGAAGGCTGCGACCGCCGTGAGGATCGAGATCGTCGGCGCCAGCGCGAAGAGCATCCCGACGGAGGTGCTGGGGCGGAACTGCTCCTTGGTCAGCAGCTTGAGGATGTCCGCGAGCGGCTGCAGCGCGCCGTAGGGCCCGACGCGGTTGGGGCCGTAGCGGCTCTGGAAGCGCCCGAGGAGCTTGCGCTCGGCGAGCAGCGCCACCGGCACCAGCTGCAGCGCCACGGCGAAGATGACGATCGCCTTGAGGACCTGGACCCACCAGGGCTCGTAGTAGCCGACGACCGCGAGCCTCATGCGCGCTCCAGCGGCTGCGGGAAGGCGGCGGCGGCCTCGCGCTCCTGCCAGCGCACGCCGCGCCCGCCGATCTCCTCGGGGGTGAGCCCGGCGTAGAAGGGGACGGCGGCGTAGAGCTGCTCGCGGGCCTTGGCGCCGGCGAGGCCGGCGGGGAGGTCGAGGATGGACTCGGCGAGGGCGGGGGCGGCGATCCCGAGGTCGAGGCCGCAGCGGGCGGCGAGCTCGGCGATGAGGCCGCACTCCGAGCGCACGCCCGCGGGCCGTGCGATGGCGGGGCGCAGGCGCTGGAGGCGCCCGTCGGGGTGGACGAGGGTGCCCTCCTTCTCGGCGGGGGACTCGGCGGGGAAGACGACGCGGGCGTGCTCGCGCAGGCCCTCGGTGAGGAAGCTCGAGTGGGCGATGACGTTGGGGGCCTTCTCCAGCGCGGGCTCCCAGGTCTCGCGGTGCAGTCCCGAGCGCAGGGGGTCGGCGTGCAGGAGGTAGAGCGCGCCGAGCTTGCCCTCGGCGAGGAGGGCGCCGATCCGGTCGGTCGAAGACCCGGCCTCCTCCCGGGGGCGGTATCCCGGCCCGTACCCCGGGGCGACGCCCGCCTCGATGAGTCCGCGTCCGTTCGTGCCGGCGGCGGGCACCGCGAGCAGCCCGGCGCCCTCCCGGCCGGACAGGTTCCATCCGGAGGCGAGCCGTTCCAGGGCCGCCACGGAGTCCTCGCCGTGGGCGAGGAGGCGCTGGCCGTAGAGGATCACGATGTCCTGGGGCTCGGAGACGGTGTCCTGGCCGGCGAGGCTCGTGCTGAGGAGGTCGGCGAGCGCGCGGATCTCGCCGGCGTCGGCTCCCGCGGCGCCCGCGGCGGCCTCCAGGTCCCCGTCGCCGCCGTAGAGGGCCAGCGCGAGGGCCTGGACGAGCTCGCCGTCGCGATCGGGGGCGTAGCGCAGGGAGAGGGCGGCGTTGGCGTCGAGAGCGGAGGGTCCGGGGGTCGCGACGGCGAGCTTGACGCCGTTGCGGCGGACGCCCTTGCGGATGCGCAGGTCGAGGATCGGCATCTCCCGCACGGGCTCCACGCCGATCACGAGGACGGTGTGGGCGAACTCGAGGTCGGGGACGGTCGCCTGGAGGTCGGGGCGGGCGAGCCTGTGGATGGCCGTGGGCGGGATGCCCGCGATGGTGTCGATGTGCTCGGACGCGAGCCCCTCGCGCATGAGTCTCTGAAGGAGGAAGCCCTCCTCGCCGGTGGTCTCCCCGCCGACGATCGCCCCGACGGCGCCCTTCGCGCGGGCGAGGCCCGCCGCGGCCTCTGCCAGCGCGCGCTCCCAGGAGACCGGCCGCAGCTCGCCGCCGTCGCGGACGAGCGGCTCGGTGATGCGCTCGGGGACGTGGATCGACTGGTGGGCAAAGCGGCCCCTGTCGCAGAGCCAGCCGTCGTCGACCTCGGGGTGATCACGCGCGAGGACGCGCTCGACGCGCTCCTCACGGACGGTGAAGGTGACGTTGCACTGCGCCGGGCAGAGCGCGCAGACCGAGCCGGCGTCCTCGATGTCCCAGGGGCGCGCACGGAAGCGATAGGCGCGCGAGGTGAGCGCGCCGACGGGGCCGAGCTCGATGATGTTGCCGCTGAAGGGCGCCACGTAGGGGTGGCCGTCGAAGGTGGAGACGTAGGAGTGCGCGCCGC
>DASZFE010000282.1:0-1831 GCA_035940155.1 Solirubrobacteraceae bacterium
GCGTCACCCCCGCCCGCCTCCGCGAGGCGCTGGATGCCTGGGCGTCCGCCGGGGGGCCGTCGGGTGTTTCATTTTCGGGCCACCCCGCGCGCGCGCGGCGGCTCGCGGAGCTTTACGAGGGCTACGAGCGGGGCCTTGAGGAGCTGGGGTGCGTGGACGGGGATCGGCGCGTGGCACGTGCGCTGGACGCCCTCCGTCGCGAGCCGGCCCTCTGGGGGGGCACGCCCGTGCTCCTCTACGGCTTCGACGACCTCACCCCTCAGCAGCTCGACGCGGTGGAGACCATCGGGCACGTCCTCGACGCCCCCCTGACCCTCTCGCTCCCCTACGAGCCCGGCCGCCTCGCCTTTGCGGGCCGCGCGAGCACGGTCCAGACGCTCCTGCCCCTGGCGGCCGAGCACCGCGTCCTTCCCCCGCGCTCCGAGCACTACGCCGAGGGCTCCCGCGAGGCGCTGCACCACCTGGAGCGCTCGCTCTTCGAGCCCGGGGAGGGGCACCTTGCGGCGGGCGGGGTCGTCGCGGAGGAGCGGGTCGGGCCGGACGGACGGGGCGTGGCGCGTGTCGAGCCCGGTGGCGCGGTGCGGCTGCTGGAGGGCGGGGACCTGCGCGCCGAGCTGGAGCTGGTCGCGGGGGAGATTCGCGCGCTCCTGGACTCCGGGGTCCCGGCCTCGGAGATCGCCCTCGCGCACCGCTCACCCGCCACGATCGCGGATGTCCTCGCGGGCGTCCTGCGCGACTTCGAGGTTCCGTTCCTCTTCGAGCGCCGCACGCCCTTGGCGCACACCGCCGTGGGCCGGGCCCTCTGCGGGCTCCTGCGCTGTATGCCGGCCAGGGCCGGCTCTGGCCGGGACGCATTCTCCGGCGATCGCGCGGGCACGATCGGCGATCTGCTCGCGTGGCTGCGCGCTCCCAAGGCCGAGCCCGAAACGGACCTTGCGCCGGTGGACCGGCTGGAGGCGCGGGCGCGGGTCGCGGGGATCGCGGGCGCGGAGCGGGCGCGGGGGCTCTGGGAGTCCGAGCACGGGCCGATCGAGGCGCTCGCGCGCCTCACGGAGGCGGCAGGGCGGGGTCCGGGGGCGGTGATCGCGGCGCTGCAAGGGGCCCTCGAGGAGCTGCGCGGGGCGACCCCCCCGGAGGTGGCCGCGCTGGAGGCGGTCGCGCGCGTTCTCGAGGAGCTTCACGGGCTGGCCCGCGCGACACCTGCGCTCGCGCCGGGGACCGCCGCGCTGATCGGGGTCCTCGAAGGCATGGAGGTCTCCTGCGAGGCAGACCCCGAGGCGGACGGGGTGGCGGTGCTCGACCCGCTCTCGCTGCGGGCGCGGCGGGTGTGGGCGCTGTTCGTGTGCGGGATGCAGGAGGGCGTCTTCCCGGCGCCCGCGCGGTTCGATCCGCTGCTCTCCGCGGAGGACCGCCGCGCGCTCGCGGAGTCCTCGGACCTGCTCCTGGGACGCCCCGAGGACGCGCAGGCGGCCGAGCGGTACCTCTTCTATGCGACGGTCTCACGCGCGGAGGGGCTGTTGGCGCTGAGCTTCCACACGGCCGACGGCGAGGGGAGCGTGCGCGTGCGCTCGCTCTTCGTGGAGGACGTGTTGGACCTGTTCACGGAGGATTTGGAGGAGGGGTGCGTGCGCCGGGCGGCGGGCGCGCTCGAGTGGCCCGGACCCGGCGTGCCTCCACCCTCGCGCGCCGCCCGTGAGCCCGTCCCGCTGGGCGCGGCAGGTTCGCCGCCTCCGCGCATGCGCCCCCTCGGTGACGATCGTCTGCTCGAGGAGCTGCGGGAGGGGCGGCTCTGGTCGGCGTCGTCGCTCGAGATCTGGGTGGGGTGCCCGGC
>DASZFE010000283.1:0-8643 GCA_035940155.1 Solirubrobacteraceae bacterium
CGGAGTGCTGGATCGGGACACCCCTGCGGCTGGGGACGCTCACCGGGGCGCTTGAGAGCGTGACGGTGCTCTGCTGGCTGCTGGGGTGCGCGAGGGGGACCGGGCAGGAGCTTGCGGACCTCCACGGGTCGCGCCTGCGGGCGTTTCTCTCTCGGACGATCGACACGACGGTGCGGGGGGTTCTCTACGAGGCCGGGGGCACCGTGGCGGAGTCGGTGCTCGCCGCCGGAGCGGGGGTCGCGCGGGGGGTGGCCGAGCGCAACGCGATCCCCCTTGAGATCCTGCGAGCCGACCCGGGGGAGCCGGAGGCGTGGCTCGGGGAGGCACACGGGGCGCTGGAGGCCCTGCTGGGCGAGGGTGCGCTCAGCGCCCGGCGGGGCGGGCCATGAGCGAGTCCAACTGCTCGAGGAGGTTCTCGAGGATGCGGGCGGTGGCGCCCCAGATGAGGTGCTCGCGCAGGATGTAGGCGTCGGTCTCGAAGGAGAACCCGCGCCGTTCCAGGCGCGTGCGGGTGCGGCTTTCGCGGAGCTCTGTTAAGGAGAGCTCGAGGACTGCATCGACCTCGCGGGCGGAGATGGTCCACTGCGTGCCGGGTCTGATGAGCCCGACGAGGGGGTGGATGAGGTAGTTGGTGACGAAGGTGGAGACGGGGGGGAGGAAGCCGAGGGGGGTGACGGCGGCGCGGGGGAGCCCGATCTCCTCTTCGGCCTCGCGCAGGGCGGTCTCGTGGAGGTCGGCGTCCTCGGGGTCCCGGCGTCCGCCGGGGAAGGAGATCTCACCGGCGTGGTGGCGGAGGTCGTGGCGGCGCTTGGTGAATACGGCGTGGAGGTCCCCGTCGGGGGCGGTGAAGAGCGGGACGAGGACGGCCGCGGGGATGTGCGTGCCGGTCGCGCCCTGGATCGGCCCGTCGGCGCTGGTCAAGCGGCGAGGTGGACGCGCTCGATGCGCTCGCGGAACATGACCTCGCCGTCGAGGGTGCGGTGCACGGGGCACTTGGCGGCGATGACCTGCAGGCGCTCGACCTGCTCCTCGGGGAGGTCGTCGGGGAGACGGAGGACGAGGTCGAACTTCGTCGGGCAGCCGCGCTCGGCTGGGGTGTACTGGACGTCGACCTCGACGTGCCCGACGTCCCAGCCCTTGCGCGCGGCGTACATCTCGATCGTGATCGCGGTGCAGGATGCGAGGCTGACGGCGAGGAGCTCCTGGGGATCGGGGCCGGCGTCGTCGCCGCCGGTCTCCACGGGCTCGTCGACCGTGACCTGGTGGTCGCGGACCTGGACGGTGTGCTTGAAGGACGTGTCGCTGCGCCGGGCGGTGGCTCTCATTCGAACCCTCTCCATTTCGAGTGGTCAACCCTCCCTGATCGACATGGTACTCGCGAACGATCCTCAGGCAAGCGGGTTGAAGAGCAGACCGGTGAGGACCTTCGGGAAGAAGTACGTGGACTTGGGCGGCATGTTCTCACCTGCGGCCGCGACGTCTCTGACCTGGGCGACGGGGGTGGGTCGCATCACGAAGGCCACGTCGTAGGCGCTCTCCTGCACGAGCTCGAGCGCCTGGGGGGTGTCCCGGGCGTAATAGAAGTCGTGCAGGTGGGAGATGTCCTCGTCGCTGAGCCCCAGGGCCCCTTTCAGGAGGAGGGTCTCCAGGACGCCCGTGTCCAGGCGCCGGTAGGCGGGCGAGCGATCTGAGAGGGCGGCGTCGGCAATGGCCTGGTCCCTCAGGGTGAGGCGCAGGGGGCGCTTGTGGTGGGCGTCGATGTACCCGAGCTGCAGCGGCCCGTCGCCCGCGGGCGGGTCGATCTCCTGCGCGAGGACCTCTTCTGTCTCGAAGTCCCGGGCGATCGCGTCACGCAGCGCTTCCCGCCGGGCTTGGTCGAGGCCCTTGACAAGGCGGTGGGTCGGGAAGACCGTGAGCCCGGGGTCCTCGAGGGCGACGAGGAGCATCAGAACGTAGTCGTGCCCGCCCGCCGCGTCTCCGTTGGCTTCGCGGATCTCCTGCTGGTAGGCGCGGGCGGTCTCGTAGCGGTGGTGCCCGTCGGCGATCAGGAGCTCCGACCCGCTCGCTGCGGCCTTGACGGCGGCGATGGCGGCGGGGTCGGAGACGCGCCAGAGACGGTGCAGGGTGCCGTCGGCGTCGGTCGTCTCCCCCCAGGGCGGGTCCGCGGTCGCGGGCTCGAGCGCCCCCCACGCGGCGCCGGCGGGGTCGGAGAAGAGGGAGAAGATCGGCGACATGTTCGCCTGCGTGGCCCGCGTGAGACGGAGGCGGTCCTCCTTGGGGCCGGGGTGGGTGCGCTCGTGGGGGCGCACGCGCCCGGGGCCGTACTCCTCGAGGCGCACCCGGCAGAAGAAGCCCCGGCGTGTGAGCCTGCGGCCATCGGGGCCGGTGTACTCCTGGGTGTGCGCCCAGAGCGCGGGCTCCCCGTCGCGCACGATCACGCTCTGCAAGCGCCAGGCGTCAAGCAGCTCGCGAGCGTGCGCGTAGGGGTCGGGCTCACCCTCGGGGAGGTCGAGGGCGACGACGTTGTGGGGCGAGCGGGCGATGAGCTCAGCGCGCTGTGAGGCGTCGATGACGTCATAGGGGGGCGCCGTCACGTCGCCGAGGGGGCCGGCGACGGAGAGGTCGTAGTGCAGCGCGCGCAGGGGCTCGATCTCGGCCATGATCGCGCGGGACCCTACCAGCGGCTCCCCAAGTAGCTCCGCGACCCGTACTCTTAGTGGTGCACGGGGCGTAGCTCAGCCTGGTTAGAGCGCCGCGTTTGGGACGCGGAGGTCGCTGGTTCGAATCCTGCCGCCCCGATTAGCCAACGATCCCCGGCGTGCGCTGCCCCCGTGCGATCCGACCGCGCTCGGTCTCGGCGACCATGCGGAACTCCTGCACGCACGAGCCGCGCGTGAGCCCTCGGGGGATGAAGGGCCGCGAGAGGCGGGCGGCGTTGAGGATGGCCTCGCAGGCGAGGGCGTCGATGGGGGTGTAGCGCAGGCCGTAGAGCTCGCGCACGCGCGGGGGGAGGGAGCCGAGCATGATGAGGTCGTGGACGTGCTTGCCGGGTCGACGGCTCGCTGGCACGGGGATCTCGAAGGCCGAGGCGTAGCCCATGTAGCGCGCCTCCTCGGTCAGATACAGGTCGTCGCCGGCGAGCTGGGCCTCATACCAGGCGCGGAATTCCCCGTAGCTCGCGGGCGCGGCGTCGCGGGGCATGCCGAAGAGCTCGGCGAAGCGCAGGTAGTCCTGCCAGAGGGACTCGCGCTCGGCGTCGCCGAGGCGGCGGACGAGCCGGTCGTAGAACCACTCCGCGGAGTCGGCGATGACGGCGACGGTCCAGAGCATCTGCTCGGGGTCGTTGGCCGAGTAGGGGGTCCCGGCCGGGTAGTGCGGCCCGGCGTCCTCGGGGAGCGTGCCGATGACGCCCACGTGCATGCGCTTGACCAGGGTGAGGACGCGGTCGGCCTCGGCGCGCGTGCCGATGAAGACCGTCTCGAGCATCTCCCCGGTGCGCGAGAGGCGGCGGAAGGGGGTGCTCTTCTCGCGCGAGTGTGCGCTCGTACCGACGTAGTTCAGGGGCTTGAGCGCGCCTATGCAGAGCGCGCGCTGCCCGTACATGAGCCCGACGGCCTTCTCCTCGTGGACCCGTCGCAGCACCGAGGCGCCGCGGGGGAAGTAGCCCTCTTCGTGGTCGCGCATGGTTTCACCCTACTGTGCTCTGGATGCCCTCCCCGACGGCGCGCAGCCCGGAGACGATCAAGCGCCTGACGCTGATCGCGTGCATCCTGGGATCGGGGATCGCGCTGCTGGACGGGACGGTCGTGAACGTGGCGCTGCCGACGATCGAGCGGCACCTGGGCGGAGGCCTGGCGGCGCAGCAGTGGATCGTCAACGCCTACCTGCTGACGCTCGGCTCGCTGATCCTCGTCGGGGGCTCACTCGGGGACGTGTACGGGGAGCGGCGGATCTTCGCGCTCGGGGTCGGCGGCTTCGGGGCGGCGTCGCTGCTGTGCGCCCTGGCGCCCTCGATCGGGGCGCTGATCGCGGCGCGGGCGCTGCAGGGGGTCGCGAGCGCGCTGCTCACGCCGAGCGCGCTCGCGGTGATCGTCGCGACCTTCCCGGAGTCCGAGCGGGGGGCGGCGATCGGGAGCTGGACGGCGTGGGGCGGGATTGCGGCGGTGCTCGGGCCGCTCCTCGGCGGCGAGCTGCTCGCGCTGGGCTCCTGGCGGTGGATCTTCCTGATCAACGTGCCCTTCGTCGCGGTCTGCCTGGGGATCGTGCTGACCGTGATCCCCCGGCGGGAGCGGCACGCAGGGCAGCGTATACGCGCGGGGCGGACGGTGGACCTGCCGGGGGCGCTGCTCTGTGCGCTCGGTCTCGGGGGGCCGGTGTTCGCGCTGATCGAGCAGCCGCGGCTGGGGTGGTCGAGCCCGGCGGTGCTTGCGTCGATGATCCTCGGAGTCGCGCTGCTGGTCTGCTTCCTGCTCTACGAGCGCCGTGCGCGCGACCCGATGCTGCCGCTGGGGCTGTTTCGCCGGCGGAACTTCTCGGCGGGCAACGCGGAGACGCTCGCGATGTACGCGGGACTGTCGATCCTGCTCTTCTTCCTCATCCTTTACCTGCAGCAGATCGGCGGCTATACGCCGCTCCAGGGCGGGCTGGCGACGCTGCCGGTCGCGCTCGTGATGTTCGCGCTCTCGCGGCGCTTCGGGATGCTCGCCGACCGTCACGGGCCGCGCCTGTTCATGGGGGCCGGACCACTGATCGCGGCGGCTGGCCTGCTCTCCTTCCAGCGGATCGGGATCCGGATCGACTATCTCACGGAGGTCCTGCCGGGCCTGCTCGTGTTCGCGCTCGGGCTCGCGATGACCGTCGCGCCGCTCACCGCGGCGGTGCTCGCGGGCGTCGAAGAGTCCCAGGCGGGGATCGCCTCGGGTGTGAACAACGCGATCGCGCGCGTGGCGAGCCTGCTGGGCACGGCGGCGGTGGGAGCGCTCGTCGCGGCCTCCTTCGGCGCGACCCTCGACAGCGAGCTCGCGGGTGTCGCCCTCGGGCCTTCCGCGCACGCGACGGTCCACGAGGCAAAGCGCCTGCCGCTGGGGCGCCCCGACGTGAGCGGTCTGCCAAAGCCGCAGGCGCATGCGGTGACGCTCGCCGCCGAGCGTGCGTCCGAGGAGAGCTTTCACCTCGGGCTCGCGATCGCGGCGGCGCTGGTCGCGCTCGGGGGCGTGGCGGGCGTGGCGGGCATCCGCAACCCGGACAGGGTCGTCAGCGCGGAGGAGTGCTCAGGCGGTCAGCTCGTGGGGGCGAGCGTGGAGGCTGCCGCTCACCTGGCCGGCCCCTCCGCGTAGGCCCGCATGGCCTCCATCAGCGGCCCGAGCTTGTGCCCCCGCGCGGTCAGCCGGTACTCGACGGTGGGGGGCATCGAGGGGATCACGTGGCGTTCGAGCAGGCCCGCGGCCTCCAGGTCGCGCAACCGCTCGGAGAGCATCCGCGGGGAGATGCCGCCGACGGCCTGGGCGAACTCGTTGAAGCGCAGGGCGCCGGTGAGGGCGGCGTAGATGATGGAGAGCTGCCAGCGGCGCTCGAGGAGGTCGGCGGTCTGGCGGACCTCCACGGGAACCGGCGCGGGCTTGCGACAGCGCGTCATCGCGGGATCCCCTCTAGGAGAGCGCGACGTCGCGGGCGGGCTCGAGTGCGCGATCGAGGACCTCCTGGACGGTCATGACGGGGTGGAAGGTCATCTGCTCGCGGACGTCCTCGGGGATCTCATCCAAATCGCCGCGGTTGCGCTCGGGGAGGATGACGTCGGTCAGTCCGGCGGCGTGGGCGGCGAGGACCTTCTGCTTCAGTCCCCCGATCGGCAGTACACGGCCCTGGAGGGTGACCTCGCCAGTCATCCCGACCGTGTGCTTGACCGGGCGTCCGCTCAGCAGGGAGGCGAGGGCGGTGACCATCGTGACCCCGGCGCTGGGGCCGTCCTTGGGGATGGCCCCGGCGGGGACGTGGACGTGGAACTCGCGCCCCTCGAAGGCGCCCTCCTCGATGCCGAGGGGCTCGGAGTGCCCGCGGACGTAGGAGAGGGCGATCCGGGCGGACTCCTTCATGACGTCGCCGAGCTGGCCGGTGAGGACGAGCCCGCCGCCTCCGCCCGTGCCGCCGGCCTTCATGGCGGTGGCCTCGACGAAGAGGACGTCTCCGCCGGTGCCGGTGACGGCGAGGCCGGTGGCGACGCCCGGGGTGGCGGTGCGGGAGGCGGACTCCTGAAAGAACTTCTGGCGTCCGAGGGCGTCGCGGATGATCTCGAGGGTGATCTCGATCGGGGGCTCGGCGGAGCCGGAGGCGATCTTGGTGGCGGTCTTTCGCAGGAGCGTGCCGAGCTCGCGCTCGAGGTTGCGCACGCCGGCCTCGCGGGTGTAGTCGCTGACGATGGTCTTGAGGACGTCATCGGAGATCGAGACCTCCTCCTCGCGCAGCCCGTTGCGGTCGCGCTGGCGCGGCCAGAGGTAGCCCTTGGCGATGGCGAGCTTCTCGGCGTTGGTGTAGCCGTCGAAGCGGATGACCTCCATGCGATCGAGCAACGGCCCGGGGATGGTGTCGGCGACGTTCGCCGTCGCGAGGAACATGACCTGGGAGAGGTCGAGCTCGACGTCGAGGTAGTGGTCGCGGAAGGAGTGGTTCTTCGCGGGGTCGAGGACCTCCAGGAGCGCCGCGGAGGGGTCGCCGCGCCAGTCGGCGCCGACCTTGTCGACCTCGTCGAGGAGAATCACCGGGTTCATCGTCCCGGCGTCGCGGAGCGCGCGCACCAGCCGCCCGGGGAGGGCGCCGATGTAGGTGCGCCGGTGCCCGCGGATCTCGGCCTCGTCGCGGACGCCGCCGAGGGACATGCGGACGAACTCGCGGCCGGTGGCGCGGGCGATGGACTCGCCGATGGAGGTCTTGCCGGTGCCGGGGGGGCCGATGAGGGTGAGGATCGCCCCGGACTTGGGGTCGGCCTCGATGCCGCGGTCCTCGCGGAGCTTGCGCACGGCGAGGTACTCGGTGACGCGGTCCTTGACGTCTTCCAGGCCGGCGTGGTCGGCGTCAAGGACCTCGCGGGCGGCGACGGGGTCGAGGTGCTCCTCCGAGCGCTTGGACCAGGGGACGGCGATCAGCCAGTCGAGGTAGGTGCGGATCATGCTGGACTCGCCCGTCTGCTCGCCCATGCGCTCCAGGCGCCCGAGCTCCTTCAGCGCCTGCTCGTGGACGGCCTCGGGCATCCCGGCCTCCTCGATCTTGGTGCGGTACTCGTCGACGATGGAGCCCTCGTCCTCGCCGAGCTCCTTGCGGATGGACTCCATCTGCTTGCGCAGGAAGTAGTCGCGCTGCTGCTTCTCAGCGCCCTCCTGGACGTCCTCGCGGATGCGCTTGCGGACCTGGAGCTCGGCGAGGGACTCGCGCTGGAGCTTGACGGCGAGCTCCAGCCGGTCGGTGACGTCGGTGGTGCGCAGGAGCTCGACCTTCTGCTCGTAGGTGAGGCTCGGGGAGTAGCCGGCGGAGTCGGCGAGGGGCCCGGGCTCGACGATGGCGCGCAGAAATGCCGAGATGCGTCCGTCGTCGCCGCGGAGCTCGAGGATCTCCTCGACGATGGCGCGGTATTCGCGCTCGAGCTCGCGGGTGCGCCCGTCGACGGGGACCTCGTCGGGGCGCTCGTCGACCTCGACGCGGAGCTCGCCGTCGGGGCCGGTCTGGGCGGCGCCGATCAAGGCGCGGTGCTGGCCGGCGAGCGCGACGGCGCGCCCGCCGCCGGGGAGGCGCAGGCGGTCTTCGACGCCGGCGATGGTGCCGACCTCGAGGAACTCGTTCTCGTGGCGGGGGACGAGGACGACGCGCTCGTCATCGCCGACGTCGACGGTGAGGGTGATGCCCATGTTGGGGAAGACGACGGTGTCGTCCATGGGGATCAGCCGCAGGATCTCCTTGGGCTCGGGCGGGGTGACGGGGCTTGCGATCTCTGAGGGCATGGCTATCAGCTCCATATAAGCTTACGAATTGATAGCTACTATAGCAACGCTCCCGACCACGCCCGGGGGCCTCGACGGTGTTCCTCTCCCGGGGTCCCCGTGGGTTCACCCCGGGTCCTTGGGTGGCGGCGGGTCGAAGCTGACCTCGACGTTCTCCTCGTGCACCCGCTCCTCGACCTCCGCGGAGGACCTCAGCGCGCGCCTGTCGGCCTCCAGGAGGGGCGCCGCGAAGAAGCTTCGCGGCCACAGCCGCCGGTTGCGCACGACGTTGATCTCCGCGGCGAAGATGACCATCTGGGCGCCGAGGTAGAGCCAGGCGAGCAGGCCCAGCACGAAGGCGAACGTCCCGTAGAGGGGCTCCATGCGCTTGAGCACGTGCGCGACGTAGTAGCCGCCGAGGTACTGGAGGCCCGTCCACAGCGCGGTCGCGGCGAGGGCTCCGGGCAGGAGCTCGCGCACGCCGAGCTCGACGGCGGTCAGCAGCTTGAAGGCGGTCAGGAAGAGGATCAGGTTGAAGACGAGCGCGACGAGCACCCCGGCGAGGAGGGTGGCGGTCGCGTGTCCGCCTATGCCCACGAAGCCCAGCGCGACGCTCGAGGCGACGTTCAGCACGCCGAGGATCGCGAGCATCCCCAGGCCACGCAGGCGCACGAGC
>DASZFE010000284.1:0-1779 GCA_035940155.1 Solirubrobacteraceae bacterium
AGCGGCATCGAGGTGATCTCGAGCATCGCCACGTCGCCCTCGCGCAGCTCCAGCACCCCACCCCGGGCACCCGCCGGGACATCCCCGACGGGCTCGGTGAGTTCCACCAAGTCCAAGGTCGTGATTTCACGAACGGCGGGCATAGGGCTCATCTTAGGGGGTCGGATAGGCGCTCAGGAGTCGTGGCGCGTCACCCGCGCTCTCGTAGTGCCACGCCGTCAGCACCCGCGCGGTGCGTGCGTTGAGCGTGATCACGGCACGCACCTCACAGCCCACCCCGAAGGGACTCAGGTCTCGAATCGCGGACACGGGGGCATCGAGCACGGCCCATGCGATCGCACCCCACAGGCGCCCCGCGTCATCGCGCCCGACGCGCAGCACGCGCGCCCATTCCCGCCCGTGCCCGCGCTCGGCGAGAACCCACTCAAGCTTCTCGGGATCCGCGTACGCATCCCCGGCCCGCGGGAGCGGCCATCCGATGATCGGGGTCGGGATCGTGGAGGACACGGGCGGGGCAGGCTACCCACGGCTTGGGACACCTTGGATCGCCCCCCCGGGGGACCCCCGGGGGGCGCGGGGTATCCGTGCCCCGCTGAGCCGGGGGCGTGAGCTGGCGCTCAGGCGAAGATCTCGGAGGCCGTGAGCGCGATCGTGTCGGGGGGGACGTTCGTGAGGCGCTCGCGCGCGCAGACCGCGCAGCGGAGGTCGGGGGCGAGTCGTGGGAGTGCGCCCGCCTTGCGCTCGAGCTCGCGCACGACGCGCGCGGCGTCGGCCGTCCGAGCCCACTTGGCCTCACCGACCAGGACGGCCTCCTCGCCGCGGCCCGCAAGCGCGACGGCGTCGATCTCGACCGGGGGGCGCTCGGACCAGAACGGGCCGATCCGGACGACATCGGATGCGAACGCCCCCTCGGTGCCGAGGCGGCGCAGGTGCGAGCGAAAGGCCTCCTCCCAACGGCCCCCCATGTGATCGTCGAGACGCTCGAGCAGGGGCGGGAGGATGCTCGGGCCGAGACCCCGTTCGATCTCGGCCCTGTAGGGCTCGACGATCCCGAGCCAGAAGGCGAGGAAGTTGTCCGCGATCCGGTAGCTCCGCCGACGCGTCCGCGAGCCGACCTGGGTGACGGGCACGAGACGCTCGATGAGGCGCAGCTCGATGAGGCGCTCCAGCGTGCGGGCGGGCTCGGCGCGGACGGCCTGCTCGATCTCCCCGTGCTTGGTCCGGCCCGCGGCGATCGCGCGCAGGACGAGCCGGCCGAGATCTCCCGTGTCCCCCTCGGTCGCGAGCACCAGGGAGCCCTCTTCCAGGAGCCGCCCGCCCGGGCGGCAGACGAGCCGTGCGAGGTTCTCGCGGACGCCGCGCTCCTGATCCCACCAGGTCAGGTAGAGCGGGACGCCCCCAAGGATGCCCCAGACGAGCGCCCGGTCGGCGGGTGAGAGCCCGCGGAGCATCTCCGCGGTCTCGTGTGGGGCGAGGGGATGGAGCGGGAGGGAGAGGTCGATCCGCCCGTAGAGCGGCGCGCGCTCCTCCTGGATCGCGTGCATCGTCCGGACGGCCGAGCCGCACAGGAGGATCCGCAGCCGCGTGCGCTCGCGGGCGCGATCCCAGAAGGCCCGCAGGACCCCCGGGAGCTCGGGAGAGACGTGCAGGAGCTCGGGAAACTCGTCCAGGACGAGCAGCAGGGGCTCCTCCTCGACGGCCCCCGCGAGGCTCTCCAGGGCGTCGTCCCAGTCCACGAAGGGCCGCCCCGCAAGATCGCGCACTCCCCCCGCCAGAGCG
>DASZFE010000285.1:0-2594 GCA_035940155.1 Solirubrobacteraceae bacterium
GCTGAGAGCCCGCTTGCGTAGGTTTGCGTTCGTTTTCGGCCGCGAACCTCCACATAGGCGCGCATCGGCGAGGTTGGGGCGGGGGCGGTCGAATGATGGGGCGAGGATGCCCAGCGCGACGATCCCCGCCCGTGCCCGCTACCTGCTCGGCAAACACGTCCACCTCCGCGGGGGTGGGCCGTTGGGGACGGGGCTGCTCTCGGTCCCCGCGAGGCGCTCGCGGCGGCCGCTGCTGGCGCGCCTGGAGCGGGCGCTGCGGGAGGGGATGTTCGTGCTGCACTACCAGCCGATCGTCTCCCTGGGCGACGGGAGGATCTCCCATTACGAGGCGCTGGTGCGTCTGCAGGAGGAGCCCGACGGGCCGCCGCTGCCCCCGAGCGAGTTCCTGCCGGCGGCGGAGCGCTACGGGCTGATCCAGGAGCTCGACCGGGTGGTGGTGCGCAAGGCGGTCGAGGTTCTGGGCCGCGAATCCCTCGGGGCGGGGGTGCGCGTTGCGGTGAACCTTTCGGCGCACTCGGTGGTGGACCCGGGGATGCTGGCCTTCATCGGCGAGGAGCTCGCGGCTCGCGGGGTGGCGCCGGGGGAGCTCGTGATCGAGATCACGGAGACGGCGGAGATATCGGACATGGGCCGTGCGCGGGCCTTCTGCGAGGGGGTGGCGGAGCTGGGGTGCGGCCTGGCGCTGGACGACTTCGGGGTGGGGTTCGGCTCCTTCTACCACCTCAAGCACCTCCCCTTCGGGTACCTGAAGATCGACGGGGATTTCATCCGGGGCATCTCGGACTCCCCCCGCGATCAGCTCCTGGTGCAGGCCCTGGTGCAGCTCGCGCGGGGCCTTGAGATGGAGACGATCGCGGAGTACGTGGGGGACCGCGCGACGATCGAGCTTCTGCGGGAGCTCGGGGTGGACTACGCGCAGGGCTTCGCCCTGGGCCGCCCCCGCCCGCTCGCGGCGGCCTCGGCCTGAGGCTCAGTCGCTTGCGCCGACCGTGAGGACGCGGACGGGGTAGCGGCCGATCTCGGGGTCGGCGGTGAGGATGGAGACGTCGAGGAGCCGGGCCTGGGCGATGAGCAGGCGGTCGAAGGGGTCGCGGTGCAGGGGCTCGAGGGCGGCGACGGCGAGCGCGTGGGTGTGCTCGATCGCCAGCGCCCGGGCGCCGATCGCGCGGATGCGCTCGGGGACGTAGCGCTGTGGGGGCTCGGGCAGGGGGAGCCGGCCGAGGCGGTGCTTGATGGCGATCTCCCAGGAGCTGGCGGCGGAGAGGAGGAGCTCGTTGTGCCGGTCTTCGACGAGCTCGAGGTGCTCGCCGAGGCGCTCGGGCTCGGTGTTGAGCCAGAGGAAGACGTGCGTGTCGAGGAGGAGCTTCACCGACGGGGCTTCACTGCTCGAAGGCGTCGAGCGTGTCCCGGTCGAGCGGGGCGTCGAAGTCCTCGGGGACGACGAAGCGCCCGCGGTCGATCCCCAGGCGCCGCTTGGCGTGGGTCTGGGCGGGGACGAGGCTTGCGATGGCCTCGCCGCGCCGCGTGATCAGGACCTCCTCGCCCGCGGCGACGTCCTCGAGGAGGCGGGAGAGGTGGGTCTTGGCCTGGTGGACTCCGACGGACTTAGTCATGGACTTAGTCTATCATCGCGGGGGGTCGGGGTGTAAGATTCCCGTCCACGGGCGCCGCGCGGCGCCGACTTCAGCGCGAGATCGGGAGTCAAGAATGAGCAACAAGACGTTCGTGATCGGGGTGGGGATGACGAAGTTCGACAAGCCGGGGAGCAAGGAGGGGGACTACCCCGACTGGGCTCGGGAGGCGGGGTCGAAGGCGCTGGCGGACGCGGGGATCGCCTACGAGCTGGTGGAGCAGGCCTTCGCGGGGTACTGCTACGGGGACTCGACCTACGGGCAGCGGGCGGTGTACGGGCTCGGGCTGACGGGGATCCCGGTGGTGAACGTGAACAACAACTGCTCGACGGGCTCCTCGGCGCTGTGGCTCACGCGCCAGGCGGTGAAGGGCGGTCTGATCGAGTGCGGCCTGGCGATCGGCTTCGAGAAGATGGAGAAGGGCTCGCTGGGGATGAAGTACACCGACCGGACCCCCGCCCTGGACAAGCACATGATGCGGATGATCGAGATCCGCGAGGCCGAGGCCTCGCCGCCGGCGCCGCAGATGTTCGGGAACGCGGGGCGTGACCACATGCAGAAGTACGGCTCCACCCCGGACCACTACGCGTGGATCGGGTGGAAGAACCACAAGCACTCGGTGAACAACCCCTACGCGCAGTTCCAGGACGAGTACACGCTGCAGGAGATCAAGGAGGCGCGGATGATCCACGACCCGCTGACGAAGCTCCAGTGCTCGCCCACGAGCGACGGGGCGGCGGCGGCGCTTGTGGCGAGCGAGCGCTTCGTCGAGGAGCACGGCCTCTGGGACCAGGCGATCGAAATCGCGGGCCAGGCGATGGTGACGGACTTCTCCTCCTCCTTCGACGAGACGGCGGACTGCATGACGATCGTGGGGGCGGACATGAGCCGGGAGGCCGCCCGGAAGGCATACGAGGAAGCCGAGCTCGGCCCCGAGGACGTCCAGGTGATCGAGCTGCACGA
>DASZFE010000286.1:0-5492 GCA_035940155.1 Solirubrobacteraceae bacterium
CGCGGGTCTTCCTCTGTGCGCCCCGCCGGGAGGACTACGGGATCGCCCAGCTCGAGGCCCTGATCGACGGGTGCCTGCTCGTGAGCACCCCGGCGCCGGGTCCCTACGCGGCGCTCGAGATCGCGCGCGAGCTGGACCCGCGGCTGATCGTCGCGCCCGAGGGGCTCGGGGCGGCGCTGCGGTGCGCGCTCGACGACCCCGCGTCCGACTACGCGACCCGGGCGCGGCGGGCGCTGGGGCCCTTCCGGCGTGCGGCGTGCGATCGGATCGTCGTCGAGGAGCTCCTGCCGCGGCTGCTCGGGTAGCGGCGCGGCGCCCCTCGCGGCTCGGCCCGCTCTACCAGTGGCGCGTGATCGGCGGGTGGATGCCGGTGAGGGCCAGGAAGAGGTGCGGTGAGAGGTAGACCTCGATCAGGGCGGCCGCCAGGAGCATCGGGAGGGCGATGGCGACGGTGACGAGGGTGGCGGCGAGGAGCTGGTCCCACTCGCCGCGACGGCTGGCGATGATCCAGGCGGCGAGGGGGAGGAAGAGGGCGGTGAGCTCGAGAATGGCGTGCGGGAGGACGCCGAGGAGGAGGAGGGCAGGTGAGACTTCCAGGAAGTCGGCGACGCCGGCGAGGGTGTGGCCGATGAGGTAGGCCTGGGCGGAGAGCGAGAAGGTCGTCGCGGCGATCACGAACAGGATCGCCCCGCGCCCCCCGTGCTCGTGGACCCAGCGCGAGAGGCCCGTGTGCGAGTCCGCCTGGAGCGGCAGCGAGCTCCCGGCGATGAAGCCCGCGACGCAGGCCATGGCGTGGAGGGCGAGGACGAGGAGGTTGCGGGAGAGGATCGGGACGGTGTCGGCGGGCCCCCCGACGGCGAAGGGGGGGCGCAGGGAGATGATCTGGACGTAGCCGCCGGAGAGCTCCGCGATCACGAGGACCGCGGCGAGGAGCCCGAGGGCCGCGAGAGCGGAGCCCGCGAGCCAGCGGCCGAGGACGCGCGCGGGTCGCTCGCGCCAGGCTCGCAGGGTCGTGCGGGTGCTGCGCATCCCGTGCACGAAGGCGTAGGCGGAGGCGTCCATCCTCCGAGGATCGGCGTTCAGGGCCCGCGACTGAAGCGGTCTAGCGACTGAAGCGCAGCTGCGGCACGAGCCACATGGCCTCGGCGGCGATGCGCCAGGACATCTTGCTCTGGCCGCGCTCGCGGTCGCGGAAGACGATGGGGACCTCGACGACGCGGAAGCCGGCGCGGACGGCGCGGTGGGTGAGCTCGACCTGGAAGGCGTAGCCCTGGGAGCGGACGCCGGCGAAGTCGATCGCTTCGAGGACCTCGCGGCGGAAGCACTTGAAGCCGCCGGTGAGGTCGCGGACGCGGAGGCCGAGGACGAGGCGCGCGTAGGCGGAGCCGCCGCGGCTGATGAGGCGTCGCAGGAGCCCCCAGTTCACCACGCCGCCGCCGTGGACGTAGCGCGAGCCGAGCGCGAGATCCGCGCCGCCGCGGACGGCCTCGAGCAGGCGGGCGAGGTCGGCGGGGTCGTGGGAGAAGTCGCAGTCCATCTCCATGACGTAGGCGGCGCCTTCGCGCAGCGCGTGGGCGAAGCCGGCGAGGTAGGCGGGCCCGATCCCGTTCTTCTCGGTGCGGTGGAGGACCTCGAGCCACTCCCGCTCGGCGGCGAGCTCCTCGGCGATCCGGCCGGTGCCGTCGGGGGAGCCGTCGTCGACGACGAGGACGTGGAAGTCCCCGGGGGCGGCGCTGGAGAGGACCTCGCCGACGGCGGCGATCATGGCCTCGATGTTCTCGGCCTCGTTGTAGGTCGGAAGGACCAGCCAGGGGGCGCCGCTCACGGGGGCCGTACCCTAGAGCACCGTGATGGATTCCTCGCTGTCGAACGCTGCGATCGCCGACGCGCTGGCGGAGCTCGGGGACCTGTACGAGCTCGACGGGGCGATCGTGCACCGCGTCGTGGCCTATCGCACGGCCGCGCAGGCCGTGCGCGACTCGACGGTCTCGGTCGCGGCGCTCGCGCGGGCCGGGCGCGCGGAGGAGCTCCCGGGGATCGGGAAGACCCTCCAGGAGAAGATCCTGGCGCTGCTTCAGACCGGGACGATCCCCGCGGCGGGGCGCCTGCGCGCGAAGTATCCGCCGGGGCTCCTGGCGATCATGGGCCTCCCGGGCGTGGGCCCGAAGCGCACCCGCCTGCTGCACGCGGAGCTGGGGATCGACTCCCCGGAGGGCCTGCGCGAGGCGGCGCTGGCCCAGCGTCTGCGGACGGTCCGGGGCCTGGGGCCGAAGTTCGAGCAGAACGTGCTGGCGGCGCTGGAGGCGGGGCGGGCGGAGGCGGGGCCGCCCCGGGTGCTGCTGCCGCGGGCGCTGGAGGTCGGCGAGGCGATCCTCGCGGGCCTGGCGGCACACGACCCGGGGGAGGCGCGGGTGGTGATCGCGGGCTCGGCGCGGCGGATGTGCGAGAGCGTGAAGGATCTTGATTTGATCGCTGCGACCGACGAGCCGGAGGGCCTGATCGAGGCCCTCGGTGGACTGGAGCAGATCGCGGGCGTCTCCTCGACGAGCCCCGTGGCGGCCCGGGCCCAGACCCACTCGGGACTGGGCCTCGACCTGCGGATCGGCGAGCCGGGGGTGTACGGGAATCTGCTGCAGCACTTCACGGGCTCGGGCGCGCACAACGCGGCTCTGCGCGCGGCGGCGGTGCAGCGGGGGCTGCACGTCTCCGAGCACGGGGTCCTCTCCGACGCGGACGGCAAGACGAGGAGGTGCGCGAGCGAGGAGGAGGTCTACGCACTCCTGGGCCTCGCCTACATCGAGCCCGAGCTGCGCGAGAACCGGGGGGAGCTCGAGGCCGCGGCGCTCCCGGGCGCGGGCCTCCCGGCGCTGATCGAGGAGTCCGACATCCGCGGGGACCTGCACTGCCACACGACGGCCTCCGACGGCCACGCGAGCATCGAGGAGATGGCCCTCGCGGCGCGCGGGCGGGGCTACGAGTACCTGGCGATCACCGACCACTCGGCCTCGCACGGCTTCGGCAACGACGTCTCGCCTGAGCAGCTGCGCCGCCAGATCGAGCTCGTCCACGAGGCGAACGCGAGGATCGAGGGGATCGAGCTGCTGGCGGGGAGCGAGGTGAACATCCTCCCGGACGGCTCCATGGACTACGCGGACGAGCTCCTCGGGGAGCTCGACTGGGTGATCGCGAGCGTCCACACGGCCTTCGGGATGGATGAGCGGGCGATGACCGAGCGGATGATCGCCGCGATCGAGCACCCCCTCGTGGACGCGATCGGCCACCCGACGGGCCGGCTGATCGGGCGGCGCGAGCCCTACGCGATCGACCTCGGCGCCGTCTTCGCGGCTGCGGCCCGCACGGGGACGATGCTCGAGATCAACGCGAACCCCGACCGGCGCGACCTCTCGGAGATCCACGCCCGCGCCGCGCGCCGCGTCGGGGCACAGATCCTGATCGACTCAGACGCCCACCGAGCCGAGACGCTCGCGAACATCCGCTGGGGCGTCGCGACCGCGCGCCGGGCCTGGCTGACGGCGGCGGACGTCGCGAACACGCGCCCCTGGCCGGAGTTCGCCGCGATGCGCAAGCGCGCCCGGGGGTGACCCGCCATCCCTCCCGCAAATGGCCCTTCACTTTGTATAGTGTTGAGTACACCCGCGAGCAGACACTCCTCGAAGGGTCCCGCGAACGATCCAAGGAGCCCCCATGGCAGGCAATCTCAACGAAGTCACCGACGCCAACTTCCAGGCCGAGGTCATCGAGTCCGAAACCCCCGTCCTCGTCGACTTCTGGGCGCCTTGGTGCGGCCCCTGTCGCGTCGTCGCCCCCGTCCTCGAGGAGATCGCGAGCGAACGCGAGGACCTGCGGATCGTGAAGCTGAACGTCGATGAGAACCAGCAGACCGCCGCTCAGTTCCAGGTCCTCTCGATCCCGACCATGATCCTCTTCAAGGCCGGTCAGCCCGTCAAGACGGTCATCGGGGCCTACCCGAAGAAGCGTCTGGAGGCCGAGCTGGAGCCGGTGCTGGCGGCGTGAGGAGCGCCGGCTACCGGGTCGCTCGGCGTGCCGCGGCGGATCGCCAAGGATCATAGCTTTCTACCTTTATGCTAGACTTCTACCATGGCGTTGAGCATCAAGGATGAGGAGGCCGAGCGACTGGCCGTCGAAGTCGCGCGTTTGACGGGGGAGAGCAAGACGCGGGCCGTGAAGGTCGCCTTGCGCGAGCGTCGCGATCGTCTTGAGCTTTCTCGTCCCCAGCGTGATCGTGGTGGAGAGCTACGGCGCTTTCTTGAGCAGGAGGTGTGGAGCCAGGTCCCACACAGGATGCTGGGGCGTCCGCTGTCCCGGGGCGAGCGCGAGGAGATCCTCGGGTATGGCCCGGAGGGTGTGTGATCCTCGATAGCTCCGCTGTCGTCGCGATCCTGCTGCGCGAGCCCGATCACGAGCGCCTGCTAGAGCGCTTAGCCCAGGCTGAGATGGCCGCGATTGGGGCGCCTACGCTGACCGAGTGCGGCATCGTTTTGAGCGCCCGCCTCGGAGCGCAGGGCAAGACGCTGCTCGCGCGCTTCGTAGAAGAAGCCGCTTTGACAGCGATCCCCTTCACCGCTGAGCACCACTCGGCGGCACTCGACGCGTACCTGCGCTATGGCAAGGGCCGGCACGCGGCGGCGCTGAACTTCGGAGACTGCATGACCTACGCCACCGCCCGACTCGCCGGTGCGCCTCTGCTCTGCATAGGCGAGGACTTCGCCCGGACTGACCTTCCGCTGGCGGAGTGATTTGAACCAGTCGAGCCCGCTGGTCACGGTCAGGGGTCGGCGGAAACTCGCTGCAAGCAGATGACGAGGCGCAGGCCGTCGATCTTGGTCTCCTCGCTGTGATCGAATCCAGCCATCCCGTCCGCTGAGGGGACCGCCTCGCCGGGTGGCTCGGCGCCGGGGGACTGGTCAAGCTCGACCGCGAGGGTCTCGCCGAGGACGTACTCCTGGTGGGCCGCCACGGCCTCCACGAGCGCCGGGTCTCCCTCCAGTCGCAGGGTGATCCGATCGGCTACCTCCAGGCCGGCGCTCTTGCGGGCGTTCTGGATCGCGTGGACGATCTCCCGCGCGCGACCCTCGCGGCGGAGATCGTCGTCGATCGTGAGGTCCAGGGCGACCGCGTGTGAGCCCTCGCGCTCGACGCCGTAGCCCTCGATTGGGCGCATCGTCAGGAGGAGATCCTCCGGGCGCAGGGTGTGGTCCCGGCCGCCGATCGAGATCCCGACCTCCGATTCCTCGCGCACCGCCCGGGCGACGTGCTCGGGGTCGAGCACCGTGATCGCCTGCGCGGCCTGGGGCATCTCGGCGCCGAAGCGGGGGCCGAGGGTGCGGTAGTTGGCCTTCACCTCGTATTCGCCCAGCTCGTCCGCGGCGTCGACGAAGCGCACGCGCCTCACGTTCAGCTCCTCGCGCACGATCCCCACGAGGCGTTCGATCGCCTCACGCTCACGTCCC
>DASZFE010000287.1:0-7196 GCA_035940155.1 Solirubrobacteraceae bacterium
GGACGGGACCGGAGTCCTCGGTGAGGGCGCCGACGACGCCCGCGGTGAGCCCGCCGCCGAGCGCGGCGAGCCAGGCGGGGTCTCCCTGGACGGGGGCGAGGAGGCGCTCGCGCCGGCGCACAGCGAGGACGGCGGCGAGGAGGGCGAGCCCGGTGACGAAGGGCATGGCGCCGTTGCCGAGCTCGTCCCAGGCGGCGCGGTAGCGGCGCACGAGGACGTCGCGGAGGTCCCCGGCGGAGCGGGCGTGGAGGATGCTGCCGGTGAAGTGCCCGCCGCCGTGGGCGAGGGTGAGGTCGAGCACGGCGAGCAGGAGGAGGCCGAGGAGGGGGCTTGCGAGGACAATCAGGGCGCGGCGACGGGTGAGGGCGCCAGGGAGGAGCATGAGGCTCGCGACGGCGGTCCCGGCGCTGACGAGGATGACGCCGCCGACGGCGGCGCCGATTAGCGCGGAGCCCTCGAGGACGGCAAGCGCGATCCCGGCGAGGGCCATCGTGAGGGCGGCGCGAGGGGAGCGGACGGCGGGGTGGAGCGCGGCGGCGACGGCGCAGAGGACGAGCACGGCGAGGCCGGACTTGAGCTCGTTGCCGATGCCGTGGAAGCGCACGCCGAGGGCCGGGTTGGGGCCGAGGAGGGAGCGGATGAAGAGCTGGGTGCCGGCGAGGGCGTCGATCGTGAGGGCCCCGAGCACGGCGATGGCGGGCGCGAGCGGGGCGCGCGGCCAGGGGATGAGCCGGTCGCAGAGGGCGCCGAGGAGGAGGCAGAGCGCGGCGATGGTCGCGTACTCGACCACGGGGCTGGGCTCGAGGGCGGCGGTGACCATGACGGCGAGGGGGGCCCAGAGAATCGCGAGCCCCCCGACCCGCATCGCCGCGCGGCGCGCTGATCTCGCTCCGGCCCCGTCACCGCCACCGGGTCTGAAAGCGTCGACCCCCCAGCCGAGCGCGATGAGGGCGCCGGAGGCGAGGAGGAGCCAGGCGAGGGCGGGGAGGCGGCGCGAGTCGATGAGGAGCAGGCGGGCCATGAGCCCGCTGAGGCGGGGCCCGTCGAAGGCTCCGTCGGTGCGGACGGGGAAGCCCCGGACGTCGGCGGGGATGGGGAGGCGGAGGTGGCGGAGGATGGTGGGCGCGAGGTCGGTGGCGGCGATCAGGCCCTGCTGGGCGGTGGTCTGTGAGGTCAGGGTCCGGCCGCCGCCGAGCCCGGCGAGGGCGGCCCAGAGGAGTTCGTGGCCGGCGACCTGGCGGGTGCGCTGCAGGACGATCAGGAGCTCTCCGGGGGGGCGCGCGGCGGCGAGGGCGCGCAGCTGCGCGTAACCCTGGGCGCCCGCGGGGAGGTCGGCGACGAGGAGGCGGTGGCGGGTGAGCAGGGAGGCGATCCGCGCTGGGAGCGTTCGTGCGGAACCGAGCGAGACCGCCGCGAGGCGCCCTGTTCGGTCGGCGGCGAGGACTCCGTCGAGGGTGTCCTGGCCGAGGATGCCGGCGTAGGCGCCGTGGCCGGGGATCGCGGAGGCGAGGAGCCCCGGTTGCAGGAGCTGTGGTGCGCCCGCGGCGCGGCGCAGAACGGCGGGCCAGTTGACGACCGCCGCGCTTGCCGTGCTCCCGGACGCCGACCTCATGGATGCTGCTTCGCGGGAGGCCGTTCCGCCTGATCGGGTGCTCACGGCGAGGGAGAGCGGGGGCGGGAGCGGGGGGGCGTAGGCGGAGTAGGAGATCCGGGCGCCCTGGGTGGCGTCGAGGAGGAGCTGGGCGCTCGAGTATTCGCCCTGGGTGGCGCTGAGGATCCCGATCGAGAGCCCGGGGACCGAGCTCAGCCGGGCGGGGCCGGCGGGCGCGAGGAAGACGACGAGGGCGGTGAGCGCGGCCGCCGGGCTCAGCCCTCGGCCCCCTTGGCGGCGACCTCAGGGACGGCGGGACGTCCGGGGCCGGGCCCCTGTCCTCGTGGCGCTCGCACGTGCTCCTCGCGGTGATCGCGCACGGAGCTGCCCTCGATGTTCAGGCGTGGGAGGGCGCGGTCGAGCCATGCGGGTATTCGCCAGGTGCGCTCGCCGAGGATGCTGAGGACGGCGGGGAGGAGCAGGCAGCGGATGACGACCGCGTCGAGGAAGACCGCGGCGGCGAGGCTGAGTCCGAACTCCTCGATCACGCGTAGGCCGAAGAGCATGAAGGAGAGGAAGACGCAGACCATGATCGCGGCGGCCGCGGTCACGACGCGACCGGTGAGCGCGAGGCCCTCGCCGACCGCGCGGTGGCTGTCACCGTGGCGGGTCCACTGCTCGTGGATGCGCGAGACAAGGAAGACCTCGTAGTCCATCGAGAGTCCGAAGACGATCGCGAAGAGCATCACTGGGACGAAGGCCTCGATCGGGCCGCTCCCGGTTCCCGTGATCTGGCCGAACCAGCCCCACTGGAAGATCGCGACGATCACTCCGAGGGAGGCGCCGATCGAGAGCAGGTTCATCAGGGCCGCCTGGACGGGGATCACGAGCGAGCGGAAGACGACCATCAAGAGCAGCGCCGAGAGGAGGACGACGACGCCGATAAACAGCGGGAGCTTGCGCGCGAGGGTGCTCGCGAAGTCGATCGACCCCGCGGTGAAGCCCCCGACGTAGACGCGCACGTGCGTGCGTGCGGCGATCGGCGGGAGAACCTCATCGCGCAGGCGCTGGACGAGGAGCGTGGTCGCGTAGGCCTGCGGGGAGGAGCTCGGATAGACCGAGAGCGTGGCGAGGTCACCGGCGGAGTTCAGTCGTGGAGGCGTCACCGAGGCGACGCCCGGAGTGCCGGATATGGCGGCGCCGAGCTTGTGCAGCGCGCCCGGATCGCCTCGCTGAGGGAGCTGCGCGACGATCAGGAGCGGACCGTTGAAGCCCCGGCCGAAGCCCTGCGCGAGTAGCTCGTAGGCGCGCTGGGTCGTGTAGCTGCTGGGATCGTTGCTGGCGTCGCTCTGACCGAGCCGCAGCGCGACCGCGGGCGCGGCGAGCGCGAGCATGAGGAGCGTGGAGAGGATCGCGATCCTCCAGGGCCGGCGCTGGACGAAGGCGCTCCAGCGCAGCCAGACGGTCTGTCTCGAAGCGACCGGCGCGTCGCGCTTCCGACGCCGGGCGAGCCTGCCCGGCCGGACGAGCCACCTGCCGGTCAGGCTGAGCAGCGCGGGGAGCAGGGTCAGCGAGGCGAGCAGAACGAGCAGGACGGCGATCGACGCGGCGATCGCGACGCCGTAGAGGAAGCTCACGCCGAGGACCATCATCCCGAGCAGCGCGATCACGACGGTGAGGCCCGCGAAGACGACGGCGCGCCCGGCGGTGTCCATCGCCTGGATGACCGACTCCCGCACGAGTCCGTGGCTCGGGCCGGGGTCTGCGTATGACTCGCGGAAGCGCGTGACGATGAAGAGGGCGTAGTCGATCCCGACGCCGAGGCCGATCATCGCGGCGAGCTCGGAGGAGAAGTCGGGCGTGTCGACGACGTGCGTGAAGAGCGCGATCGCGCCGATCCCCGTCCCGAGGCCGAAGAGCGCGGTCGCGATCGGGAGGCCCATCGCGACGAACGACCCGAAGGTGATCAGCAGGACGACGATCGCGGCGAGCAGGCCGATCGCGGTCGAGAGGCCGAAGCCCCGTTTCTGGCTGATCTCGATCGCGGCGCCGCCGAGCTCGACCTGGAGGCCGGGCCGCTGGGCTCGGCGTGCGACGTCGATGACCCGCGTGACGGCTGCCTGTGGGAGCGTGTTGGCCTTTTCGTCGAAGAGGACCGTCGCGAAGGCGATTCGCCCGTCACCCGAGATCGCCCTGCCGGCGGCGCTGGCGTAGGGGCTGAAGACGCCCGCCACGTGGGGCAGACGGGAGACTTCGGCGAAGGTCCGCGTCATGCGTGCGCGGACCGCGGCGTCGGTGACGGCGCCGGAGCTAGCGCGAAAGACGATCGTGTCACGGTCGCCGACCTGCGTCGGGAAGCTCTTCTGCAGCAGATTCGTCGCCCGCTGCGCGTCGGAGCCGGGGAGGGAGAAGTTGTTCGAGTACGTCGTCCCGGCCGAGCCGGCGAGCGCCTGGACGGCTACGATCAGCGCGATCCAGCCGAGGAGGACGTAGAGCCGGTGGGTCGTGCACCAACGGGCGAGCCTGAGCATGGCCTGAGAGCTTAGAAGGGTTCCCCGCGGAAGCCGGGGATCGTCCTGTGAAGACGCCGGTGTCGGCCGCCTCAGTTCACGCTCGGGTCCGCGGGCATCCGCGCGAGGAGCGCGTAGCTTCCGCCCTTGCGCTCCAGGACGCTCTGCCAGAGGCTCTCGGGGAGCTCGCTGAAGATGTCCTCGGGGCCGGCGGGGTGGAGTATCCAGTCCCCCTGGTCGAGCTCGGCGTCGAGCTGACCGCCGCCCCAGCCGGCGTAGCCGGCGAAGACGCGCCGGCGCGCGGTCGCCCGCGAGAGCTCCTCGATCTCGGTGTCGGGCGCGGGGAAGCCGATCCGCCCGAGCACGAGCAGGCCGGCCGGGGAGGGGTCGAGGAACTCGGCTAGGAAGACGATCGCTCCGGGCTGGACGGGCCCGCCGACGTAGACGGGCTCCTCTGCGTCGATCGCGGGCTCCAGCTGTGGCACGGCCTCCCCGATGGTCACGGTGGAGGGCCGGTTCAGGACGATCCCCATCGCGCCCTCGGGGTCGTGCGCGCCGACGAGGACGACGGTGCGCCGGAAGTTCGGGTCCAGGAGCGCCGGGGAGGCGAGCAGGAGCTGGCCGGCGAGCGATTCCTCCATGTCTTTGAGGCTAGCGCGCGTGGGATCACCGGTGTGCGGGACCGCGCGGACCGCCGGTCAGGGCGAGGCCGAGAAGAGGTCCAGGGTCCCGTCGAGACGGTGTTCGTTGCCGTCGCCCTCGGGCTCGAGCACGTGCCCGTCGAGGACGATCGGGCTGTTCCAGTGGCCGGGGGCGCCGGGGAGCTTGGCGATCGGTCGCGGGGAGGCGGGCCGGTAGACGCGGATGCCCCCAGCGGGGGGGTCGTAGACGTAGAGGAGCCCCCCGGCCATCACGGGGCTCGTGCCGGGGTTGTGGTTCTCCCAGCCCAGGCGCAGCCTGCCGGAGCGCAGGACATACGCGGCGGTCCCCGAGGCGTCGGCCACGAAGACGATCGTGTGGGTGCCCTCGCGCCAGACGGCGGGCGCGGTGAAGAACTGCGCGCCTCCGGGGGTCGGGAGCGTCTGGACTTCTCCGCCCAGGCGCTCGCGCGGCGCCGGGCCGCCCGCTGTCGGGGGATGCCCGTCCAGGCGCGAGAGGTCGAGCACCCGCATGACCCCGTCCTTGCCCGCGACCAACGCGCGGCCGTGCCCCAGGAGGGCTGGGGAGCCCGAGCCGAGGTCGGTGTCACTTGCGTTCAGGCTCGCCTGGTCGGTCGGGGTGAAGGCCTGGCGCAGGCGCAGGTCGGGGAAGGTGAGCTCCAGGAGACTGTCGCCGAAGTTCCGCCTGCCGTCCCAGGGGCCGTTGCCGGTGTCGATCAGCACGCGCCCGTCGGGCTCGACGACGGGGCCCCCGCGGGAGAGGATCGCGGAGTCGCTCGCCGGGCAGCTGGCGGGAGCGATCAGCGTGTGGCGGTCGGCGCAGAGCGTGTTGAAGACCGCACGCACCCTCCCGCTGGAGCGGGCGATCAGGACGACGTGCCCCTGGTAGGGGGGCGCGTCGCCGTAGTAGCCGCCCGTCGCGGCGAGGAGGTAGGCGCCGTCGATGTTGAGCGCCGGGGTGATCTTCTCGTGGGTCGGGTCGCGGGTGATCCTGACCGGCCAGGCGCCCGTGCGGTCCTCGCTGCCGTCGGCGAGGGAGAGCTTGTGGATTAGGCCGTCCGGGGAGGCCGCGTAGACGAACGCCCGGTCGGGGTCGGCGAGGGGGCTCGCGGTCGTGATCTGCGCCGTCCCGGCCCACTGTGCGTACCCGGGCGGCGTGAAAGTCCACAGGACGCGGCCGTCGGAGGCGTCGATCGCGAGGGTCTTGCCGTAGGTGGTCGTGAGGAGCGCGACGTCCACAATCCGCCCGCCGACGCTCGCACTGTGGAGGTAGATCGGGGAGGAGTCCACGGTGCCCGGCAGCCTGACCGTCACGCGCCGCAGGTGTCCAAGCTGCGAGGCCGCGATCCCGCTCTGCTCGGCGCTGACGCTCGAACGCTGCGGATCCAGCCCGAACTCGGGCCAGTCGAGCAGGCGCGTCCGGGCGAGATGTCCGGACGCCGGCAGCGAGGGTGAGGGTATCTCTTCGCCCTGCGCACCTCCACTCTGCGCGCCGGATCCGCAGGCCGCCGCGAGGGCGCCGGCGGCGAGGAGGAGGGTGAGGGCGAGGAGGAGACGTGAACGGGAGTGGACGATCATCGAGATGGTTCTATCGGACGATCCGGCGATTGAATTGGTCGTGGTGGAGAGTCGCGTGGGCGCTATCGTGGTCGCTTGGCGCCTGCACGGCGCGCGACAGGATCGAATCGAGGAGGGATAGAGCATGGCGAAGACTCCACGGGTCGGCGAGCCGGCCCCCGACTTTGAGCTCCCCGGGACGGGCGGACCGTTCAGGCTCTCCGAGCACCGCGGCGAGCGGGTCGTGCTGCTGTTCTATCCGGGCGACAACACGCCGGTGTGCACGCGGCAGTTCTGCTCCTACCGGGACAACGCGGAGGGCTTCGCGGCGCTGGGGGCGACGGTCGTGGGGATCTCCTCCCAGGATCTCGACTCGCACGCGTCCTTCACGGCCAAGCACGGCCTGAACGTGCCGCTCCTGGCCGACGTGGACAAGGAGGTCGCCAAGCTCTACAGCGCCTACTCGGGGCGCATCGGCGGGACCAAGCGCGCGGTGGTCGTGATCGACGAGCGGGGCGTCGTGCGCCACCGCCACGACCATCTGCTCGGGTTGGACTTCCAGTCGGTGGAGGACCTGCGCAAGACCCTGGACGGGCTGGCCACGGCCGCCGGCTGATCCCGGGTCGCGCTCCCGGGGCGCGCTGTGGGCTGAGGCCGACACGGAAGCATGAGCGGCGTTCTCCGGTGCGCTTGCCCGGGGACGATCTCGATCATCCCGAAGTTCTCGGCGTCGCGAACGTCATCGCCCTCCGGGGCGCCACATGGCACGCCCGCACATGAGCGCCGGCACGCGCGGTTTTGATCCCCGGGGGTGGTGGGGTTTTTGGGCGGGTCGGCGCGGGTTCGGGGTCGATCCCGTGGGGGCCGATTATGGGGTGT
>DASZFE010000288.1:0-1530 GCA_035940155.1 Solirubrobacteraceae bacterium
CGTGGAGGTCCGCGAGGCTCGCGTGGGCGGCGTGGAAGGTCGCGGGATCGGGGTGTCCGACGCGGGGGACGACGTACCAGTGGTAGCCGGGCCCGCCGAGCGTGAGCGGGGCGCGCGGGGTGACGATGTGCAGATGCCCCCCGGGATCGAGCGCGTCGGCCAGGGAGAGCAGGTCGCGCTCGTCGGTCCCGCGGCCGTGGTGAAGGACGAGGAGACCCTCGGCCTCGCCCCGGGCGGGGCGCTCGCGGTAGGTGAGGCCGCTCAAGGCCGCGCCGTCCGGCTCACCCGCTCGCCCGCTCGCGCCGCGCCGTACGCGGGTTCACGACGGGGGTGAGCTCGCGCTCCAGGCGCTCGCGGAGGTGCTCGTGCATCTTCGGGAGCCGGAGCGCCTCGCCGAGGCGCTCGGGATCCTCGTCGACCGCGAAGCCCGGCAAGAGGGTCGCGATCTCGAATAAGATCCCGTGGGGTTCGCGGAAGTAGATCGAGCGGAAGTAGTCCCGGTCCTTGACCTCCGTCACGAACCCCCCGGCCTCGCGGACGCGCCTCTGCCACATCACGTGGTCCTCGTCCCGGGAGGCCCAGGCGATGTGGTGGACCGTCCCCGCACCGCTCCGGCCCTCGCTCCTCGCCCGGTCGTAGGCCCAGCGGAAGCGGCGCGCCCCGCCCTCCAGGCGGTACTCGCCTGCGCCGAGGTCTGTGAAGCCGAGGGTCTCGGTGAGCAGGCCCTTGGGCGCCCCGGTGAGCGGGCCCTCCGGGGAGTCCACGTCGAGCGCGTGAGAGAGCGCATAGGCCCGTGCGCCCTCGACGCCGAGGATCGCGTGCTCGGGCGCGATCTCGGGGTGCAGGGCGCGCAGGGGCGCGTTGCCCTCATCCGCGAGGAGGAGCTCGAGGGCGAGTCCGTCCGGATCGACAAGGCGCAGCGAGCCCGCCTCGCGGGTGATCGCGTGGTCCTTCCCGCGCAGGCGATCGGCCCAGAAGTCGAGGGCCTCCTCGGAGGCGACCCCGAGCTGGAGGGTGTGGATCATCCCCGCGCCCGCCTCCCCCGGGTGGACGCCCGCGTACTCGAACCACGTCAGGATCGAGCCCGGCGTGGCGGCCTCGTCGCCGAAGTAGAGGTGGTAGGCCCTGGGATCGTCGAAGTTGACGGTCTTCTTGACCATCCGCAGGCCGAGGACCTCCGCGTAGAACTCGACGTTCCGCCGCGCGTCGCCCGTGATCATCGTGACGTGGTGCAGTCCTTCGAGCCTCATCGCGCTCCTTTCGTGGTCGTGCGTGTAGATGGTTGACTGTACAACCGAGATCAACCTCGTGGGGGCCGGGGGATATCGTTCGTGGCCGAGAGGATCTCCGTGGCTGGGTCCTGAGAGCATGACCGAATTGGAGGCCGAGATGAGCTCGATCGTTGAGGGCGGACCGATCGTGGACGCCGCGTGGATCGCGGCGCGCATGGGAGACCCGCGTGTCCGGCTGGTCGAGGTCGACGTCAGCCCGACCGCCTACCAGGCGGGCCACATCCCGGGCGCGGTCCTC
>DASZFE010000289.1:0-2598 GCA_035940155.1 Solirubrobacteraceae bacterium
TCGGCCTTCGTCTCCTCCAGCACTTCCTCGAGCGTGTAGAGCGCCCCGCTCGCCCCGCGCACGCTCACCCCGCTCCGTCGCGTCCGGGCGCCGTCCGGGGCCCCCTGGCCCGGGACCTCGCTCCCGCTCCCCCGGCCCGCCGCGAGCTCCTGGCGGATCACCCGCAGGGGCAGGAACTCGTCGCGCTGCATCCGCAGGATCGTCCGCAGCCGCGCCACGTCCCCCTGTGTGTAGAGGCGGTACCCGCCCTGCGTGCGCCGCGGGTTCAGGAGCTTCTGGTCCTCCAGGTAGCGGATCTTGGAGATCGAGATGTCGGGGAACTCCTGCGCGAGGGCCTTGCAGACCGCCCCGATCGTCAGCGACTTCTGGCGCGCGCTCGCGCTCAGGGGCTCCGGGCCCGCTTCGAGCTCGCCCATCTCCATCCCCGCGGGCTCCGTGGCCATCAGATCACCGCGCGTGGTAGGTCAGCTTGTACTTGCCGATCTGCACCTCGTCGCCCTCCTCCAGGCGCTCGGACTCGATCCGCCGGCGGTTCACGTAGGTCCCGTTCAGCGAGCCGCAGTCGTCCAGGTGCCACTCCTCGCCCCGGCGGATCAAGAGGGCGTGGTCGCGGGAGACCGTGATGTCGTCGAGGAACACCTCCGCTTCCGGGCGGCGCCCGATCCGCAGCCGCTCGCCCTCCAGCGCGAAGCTCTCCCCCACCCGGCCCCCGCCCGCGCGGATCACCAGGGCCGGCCCGCGCGCGACCTCCTCGCCGATCTCGAGCGGGACCATCTCCCCGGCGTCGTCGATCCGGTAGGTCGCCGTCACCGGGTCCCCCGAGCTCTCCGGACGCGCGAGCAGCGCGCCGCAGCGCTGGCAGTAGTTCGCCCCCTCGGCGTTCCCGAAGCCGCATTCGGGACAGTGCAGAGCCACCGCCGTCCCGCCTCTCTCAGTCGCCGTCGATCGGCTCGCCCGTGTGGCGCTGCGCGAGGATGTCCGTCAGCTTCTGCACGTCGGCCCCCGTGATGATCTCCTCGCCCCCCTCGTGCTTCTTGCGCAGGCGGTTCACGAGCTCCGCGCGCAGGATGTCGATCTTGCCGTGCAGGATCCGCCGGCGGTAGGAGATGTCCACCTCCTCGTCCGTCAGCTCCCTGATCAGATCCTTCAGCTCCGCGTCGCTCAGCGCGCCGAGGTCGGGAAAGGTGTCCATCGCAGGCGATCTCCTCTTCTGGGCTCCGGCACGCCGCGCGCGCCGCTCAAGGTCAGTATAGCCCCCCGGTCAAAAGGTCAGGCTGAGCTTGAGAGTCGCGCGCGCCCGTCGCGGACGTAGAGGACGCTCGCGAAGATGGCGAGGGCGAGGCCCGCGTAGAGCATGACCTCCCCGAGCGTCCGCAGGCCGAGCATGGCGAAGAAGAGCGAGCCCATCACCGGCGCCACGGAGAGCCGCCCGGGCCAGTTGATCTGGAGCTCCAGGCCCCGCGCGAGGGCCTGGCGGGCGAGCAGGACCATCGCGATCTCCCTCACCGCAAGCACCCCGAGCGCCCACCGGGGCAGGAGCTCGAAGTGCCAGCAGACCACCACCCCGCAGACCACCAGGAGACGGTCGGTCACGGGGTCCATGAGGGCCCCCAGACGGCTGTACTGGCCCGTCACGCGCGCCGCGATCCCATCCGCGTAGTCGCCCCAGCCGATCACCGCGAACAGGAGCGCCGGGACCGCCCCCGTGCCGTCTTTACTCGAGAGCGCCGCGCCGAGGAACACCGGAATCAAAGCCAGGCGAGCGAAGCCGATAGCGTTCGGGAGGGTCCACGGACGCAGAGGCTCGCCCTTGCGCGTCTGTGGCGGGGGCGGCCCGGAGCGGTCCAGGCCGAAGAGTCGGCGGACGCTCAGGCGGGGTCCGCCCGCCGGGCGCTCCTCCGGGGGTCGCTCGGGCGCATGGGGTCCACTCAGGGGAGCGTCCTCCACAGCTCCTCCACCGCCCGCACGAGCTCCGCGGGCTCCCCCGCGAGCGGGAGGCCCGGTGCGGGCACCCGGCCGCGGCGGATCTGCACCTCGGCCTCGCCCGACTCCAGGGACTTCCGGCCCACCGTGATGCGCAGCGGCAGCCCCAGGAGGTCCGCCTCGGCGAACTTCTCCCCCGGGCCCCGCTCCCGATCGTCGTAGAGGACCTCGATCCCCCCCGCGCGCAGGGTGCCGTAGAGCGCCTCCGCCATGTCGCGCTCCGGCGTCCCCGGCTTGCCCAGGCCCACCAGGTGGACCGCGAACGGCGCCAGCGCCCGTGGCCACGATATGCCGTGCTCGTCCGCGAACTGCTCCACCGCCGCCGCCACGATCCGCGCGGGGCCGATCCCGTAAGAGCCCATCCAGATCGGCCGTTCCTGGCCGTGCTCGTCCAGGTAGCTCGCCCCCAGGGGCTCGGAGTAGCGGGTCCCCAGCTTGAAGATGTTCGCAATCTCGATCGCCGGCTCGATCGTCAGCTCCAGATCCCCCAGAGCGTACCCCTCACCGACCTCCCGGATCTCCGGGTGCTTCAGCGCCACCTCCAGGTTCGCCGCGTAGCCCTCCCCGAGCGCCACCCTGTCCTCCCCCGCCGGGCACGGCGCCATGTACTCGTGC
>DASZFE010000290.1:0-4846 GCA_035940155.1 Solirubrobacteraceae bacterium
GTCTCCTCGAAGAGCACGCCGGTGTCGATCGTCACGATCCGCACCGTCCCGCCAGTGCCCTGGTCGAGCCGCAGCAGCTCGTCGATCAGGACCGACTCCTCCTTCTGGAAGGAGCACAGCAGAACCGCACGCTCGCCGTGCCGCGCGGCCTCGCGCAGCGTGTGCGTCAGGCTGAACGCCGGGTCGAACACGGGGGTGACCTCCGGTCTGTGGATGTCTAGTGGCATCTGATCTGGCCTCGTCTCGTCATGGCTGTGTCTCTAGACGGCGCACTCGCCCTCGCCGCGAATGACTTCGAATGGGACGTTTCGGTTCCAGTCGATGAACGTGTTCATCGTCTCCAGTCCAAAATCGACAGGCAGCGAGAGGTCCTTGACCAGCGCCTCCAGCTCACCGGTGCCGACCCGCTCGACGAAGTCGTTCCACTCCTCGGCGTCGTTGCGGTTCGCCTCGTAGTGGCGCACCCAGCGCTCGATCGCGTCAGGCACACGCTTCGACGGAAGGCGAAGCTTCAGCCGCGTCCCGAACTTGACCTCGCCGCCTTCCCACACGCCGCCGACGTGGGGGATGTAGGCGGGAATGGTGTGCTCGCCCACCTTGATCGAAGCGCCGGTGAAGCCGATGCTGGCGACGTGGTGCTGCCCGCAGCCGTTGGGGCAGCCGCTGATCTTGATGTTGAGGCTGCGGGTCAGCGGATCGGTGATCTCCATCGCTTCGATCCGCTCCTGCACGGCCTGGTTCAGGCCCATCGAGCTCGTGATCCCGAGCTTGCAGGAGTCGGTCCCGGGGCAGGAGACCACGTCGGTGATCTCGCGCGGGCCCGGGTCGCCGAGGTCGAGCTCGCGCAGGGCGTGCCAGACGTCGAAGACGCTCTCCTCGCGCACCCAGCGCAGGACGAGGTTCTGCTGGACGGTCGTGCGGGCGAAGCCGCCGGAGTGCTCGCGCATGATCCGGGCGAGGCCGCGGAACTGCTCGGGGGTGAGGTCGCCGCGGGTGATCTTGACCTCGACCGTCACGTAGCCCTCCTGGCGCTGCTCGGCGACGTTGGCCTCGCGGAAGCGCTCGAAGCTCCTGACCTCGGCGAGGTCGCCGTTGGGGGTCCCGAAGCTCGTGGGCCGCGTGGGCGCGGCGGCCTGCTCGTCGTAGTCGAAGAGGAGGCGCTGGACGGCGAAGTCGCGTTCTGAGACCCAGTCGCCCTGGAGCTCCTCCTCGACCTGCCGGCGGAGCTCCTCGATGCCGAACTTGTCGACGAAGACCTTGATGCGGGCGCGGGCGCGGTTGACGCGCAGCCATTCCTGGCGGTCGAAGATCCGGAAGACGGCCTCGGCGATCTTAAGGTAGTCGCCGTTGTCGAGCTCGACGAAGTCGTAGAGGACGGGGGCGACGCGGGGCATGATCGAGGTGCCGCCGCCGACGAGCATCTCGACTCCCCGGACCTCGCCGCGGCCCTCGATCTTGCGGACGCGGGCGCGGTAGGCGATGTCGTGGATCCCGCTGATCGCACGATCGCGGGGACCGCCGTCGAAGGAGGTCTTGATCTTGCGGGGCATCGCCTGGGTGGTGGGGTGGCGGACGAAGTAGCGCACGTACGCGGCGGCGTAGGGGGTGAGGTCGAAGAGCTCGTCCTTCGCGACGCCCGCCCAGGGGTCCGCGGTGACGTTGCGGACGGTGTTCCCGCAGCCCTCGCGGCTGGAGAGCCCGGCCTCGCCGAGCTCGCGGATGGCCCGCTCGGCGTCCATCAGGGGGACGTGGTGGAGCTGGATGTTCTGGCGCGTGGTGATGTGGCCCTTGCGCAGGGGGACGTACTTCTCGACGACCTCGGCGAACTTCTCCATCTGCTCGGGGTTGATCGCGCCGAAGGGGAGCTTCGTGCGGATCATCTGCACGTCGGGCTGGCGCTGCCCGTAGACGCCCTGCTTGAGGCGGAACTTGATGAACTCGTCTTCGGGGGTCTCCCCGTCGAGGAACTTCGTGGCCTCGGTCTTGAAGTCCTCGTACTCCTGGATGAGGATTGGGATCACGTGGCCGGGGACGTTCTCGTAGATCTCCGGGTCTGCGAGGGTCCCCCGCCCACCCACGGGCGCGCCGTCACGCGGGACGTCCCCGACGTTCGTCGTCTGGGGCTCTGCTGTCTGTACGGCCGGGACGGTCTCCATCGGTGCGATCTCCCTCGCGGTCGGACTGCCTGAGGGCCACATGATACACAGAAAGACTGAAAAGACAGGCGCCTTTCGGGTATTTTTATCCCCAGGGGTGGGGATCGCCCCAGGTGCGGGCGCCCCCGGGCTCGCGGTCCACGCCCTCCAGGAGCGCGCTCCGTCGCCACGGGTCCACCCGCTCGGGCGCCGGTGCGAACGCCGGCGCCGTCTCGCGCATGAAGCGCTCGAGCGCCGCGACGATCGCCGCGGCCTCCGCCGGGGAAGCTGCGGGCGCTGGCCGAAACGGGGACTCACGCCGAAGGCGAGTGTCTCCCGGCTTCGGTAGCTCGAGCTTCGGACGACGGTTGACCACGGCGGGAAGTCTGACATCATCAGCCCGTGTGGATCCCGTCCCCCGGACACCCCCCGCGCCGGGCTCCTCGCGGCGTCCCGCGAAGGCTCTCGGTCTCGCCGTGATCGGCCCCCGCGAGGCCTCCATCTTCGCCTGCCTCACCGACGCCCTCGTCGCTCCCGCCTGTACCCGCAAGGGTGAACCTCCCCTCCCGGCCGTCCGCGACACCGACGCACTCCACACCTTCGACATCTGGCTCGCCCACTCCCCTCGCCTCAACCGCCTCGGCCTCCGCGCCGCGCTCCACCTGCTCGAGCTCTCTCCCCGCCTCTCCGGCGCTCACACCCGCCTTCGGCGCCTGGACCCCGCCGCCCGCCGCGCCTGGCTCGCCCGCCTCGAGCGCATCCCCGTCGCCCCGCTCCGCGACCTCCTCCTCGCGGTCAAGTCCCTCCTGCTCCTGACCTACTACGGTGACCCCGCCGTCATGGCCAGCCTCGGCTACGACGCCCCCGCCAACCTTCGCCGCGGCCGCGAGCTCCGGCGGGCGGAGGCCCGGCCGTGAGGTTCCCCCGTCGCTCCATCCCCGCGGACGCCGCGAGCGGCTCCGCCGGGACTCGTCCGACCACCGGCGCCGCCTACACCGACGGGCGCGGCGCCTTCATCGCCCCCGTCGAGCACATCCTCGACGGCGCCGGCATCACCGGCTCCCGCCGCCTGCGCTTCGACGCCCTCGTCGTCGGCGCCGGCGCCGGGGGGGCGCCCGTCGCCAAGGAGCTCGCCCAGGGCGGCATGAGGGTCGCCATCCTCGAGGAGGGCCCCCGCTTCGAGCCCGACCGCTTCAACGCCCGTCCCGGCCAGATGACCCCGCTCCTCTACCGCGACGCCGGCCAGACGATGACCCTCGGGAACGTCCCCATCCTCTTACCCCTCGGACGCGGCCTCGGGGGCACGAGCCTGATCAACTCCGCCACCTGCTTCCGCACCCCGCCCGCCGTCCTTGCGATGTGGGGCCGGCGCTTCGGCCTGGAGTCCCTCACCCCCGAGACCCTCGACCCCTTCTTCCGGCGCGTCGAACGCGAGATCAACGTCGCCAAGGTCCCCCCCGAGATCGCCGGGCGCAACGCCGAGGTCGTCCGCCGCGGCGCGGAGGCCCTCGGGTGGTCGGGCGACTACATCCACCGCAACGCCCGCGGCTGCGTGGGCTCCGGTGTCTGCAACTTCGGCTGCCCCACCTCCGCCAAGCAGCACGTCGGCATCACCTACATCCCCCGCGCCTGGGAGGCCGGCGCCCTCACCTGCACCGGCGCCCGCGTCACCCGCATCCTCACCGCCGCCGGGCGCGCCACGGGCGTGCTGGCCCGGACCTCCGCCGGGGGCGCCCTCCAGATCGACGCCGACGTCGTCGTCCTCGCCGCCGGCGCCATCCACACCCCGCTCATCCTCCGCCGCTCCGGCCTCGGCGAGCGCTCCGGCGAGCTCGGCGGCAACCTCTCCATCCACCCCGCCACCGCCGTCCGCGCCCTCTTCGAGGAGCACATCGACATGGCCGTCGGGGTCCCCCAGTCCTACTACATCGACGAGTTCGCCGACCAGGGGATCATGTTCGAGGGCGCGGGCGGCCCGCCCGACTACACCGCCGCCTCCTTCGCCTCCTACTCCTCCGAGGACACCCGCGAGCTCATGCGCGACTACCGCCACATGTCCCAGTTCGGCGCCATGGTCTCCGACCGCTCCCGTGGTCTCGTCCGCGAACGCCACGGGCGGGTGGAGATCCGCTACGACCTCCTCCCCGAGGACTTAGCAGCCTTCAAGCTCGCCCTGGAGCGCCTCGGCGAGCTCTACGCCGCCGCGGGCGCCCACACCGTCATCTACCCCGTCGAGGGCCTGCCGCCCCAGCCCGCCGGCGAGCTCGGGGCGTTGCGCGCCCACGAGCTCCGACCCCGCGACGTGACCCTGATGGCCTTCCATCCCCTCGGCACCGCCCGCGCCGACGCCTGGCCCGCCCGCGGCGTCGTCGACGCCGACCTCCGCCTCCACGGCCTGGAGGGCCTCCACATCGCCGACGCCTCCGTCGTCCCGAGCTCCCTCGGGGTCAACCCCCAGATGACCATCATGGCCCTCGCCACCCGCCTCGCCTACCACCTCCTCGACCTCCCCGCCCCCGACCACGAGCCCCACCCCGAGACCCTCGCCGAACCCCGCATCGCCCACGTCCACGAACCCGCCCCCGCCCGCGAAACCGTCCTCGCCTGAGAAGATCACCCCGCCCGCCGAGCCCGCGACCAAGCCCCACGAACAAAGGAGATCCCGCATGTCCTTCCTCATCGACCCCCCCTGGCTGTATGCCACCGGCCGT
>DASZFE010000291.1:0-4790 GCA_035940155.1 Solirubrobacteraceae bacterium
GGGACGGGGTCCCTGCTCGCCTACGACCTGATCGCCCGACGCGTCCTCTGGCGCCGCGCCTACCCGAACGGCATCGACAGCATGGCCATCGCCCCCGACGGGAGTCGCATCTACATGCCCTCCGGCGAGCTCGACCCCTCCGGGACCTGGTACGTCCTCGACGCCCACGACGGACGCGAGATCGGAACGATCCAGGGGGGCGCCGGGGCGCACAACACCGTCATGGGCCTCGGCGGGCGCCACGTCTACCTCGGCGGGCGCAACCACGACTACCTCGAGGTCGCCGACACCCGGACCAATCGCGTCGTCAAGCGCATCGGCCCCCTACGCTCCGGGGTCCGCCCCTTCACGATCAACGGCCGCGAAACCCTCGCCTACACCACCGCCACCGGCTTCCTCGGCTTCCAGGTCGGCAGCATCCGCTCCGGCCGGGTCCTCTACACCGAGGGCTTCCCCGGCTTCACCTGGAGCCCCGCCGGCTTCGCCCCGAGCGCCCCCAGCCACGGGATCTCCCTCTCCCCCGACGAGCGCCGCCTCTGGGTCATCGACGCCCCCAACGGCTACGTCCACGTCTTCGACGTCTCCGGCCTCCCCCGCCGCGCCCCGCGCCTCCTCGCCAACATCCGCCTCGCCCACCCCATCACCGGCCTCGAGAGCCCCTGCGCCTACGACTGCCCCCGCGACGGCTGGCTCCAGCACAGCCGCGACGGGCGCCTCGTCTTCGTCGGGGACTCCGGCGACGTGATCGACGCGCGGACCCTCCGGATCGTCGCCTTCCTCCCCACCCTGCGCAACACCCGCAAGACGCTCGAGATCGACTGGCGCGGCGGGGTCCCGATCGCGACGACCTCGCGTCAGGGTCTCGGCTACGTCAGGTAGAGAGCGCGCCGAACCGGGAGCGCCCGCGGCCGATCGGGCGGCTCCGCGGCCGGTCCGCCGGGCCGGGGGTCATTCGGGCGTGTAGGTCGCGTAGAGCGAGGTCTGCTCGGCGTCGGTCCAGAAGGAGCCGAAGGGGTTGGAGGCCCCGGAGATGTAGGTGTTCGCGTTGATGACGCGACTGCCCGTGACGCGGTCGTAGCGGAAGCCCGCCACGTGGCTTTCCCCGCCCGTGATCACCCCGATCCAGTAGTTCCCCGCGGTCAGTTTCAGCGGCGTCGCGAGCGGAAGTTCATACCAGCCCGCCGCGCTCGCGCTTTTGAACGTGAGCTGGTTGGAGACCCCCAGGAGCGCGCCCGGGCTCCCCGAGGAGTCAGCGTAGATCACGCCCTTCAGGACCTGCTGCCCTGAGGTCGAGGTGGGGGCGAGGTAGATGCTGAGCTTGCTCACCGAGCCCGCTTTCGGGAGCGCGTAGCGGCTCACCCGCTTGCGTTCGGCGAGGTAGTTGTCCGAGGAGGCCCCCACGGTCGTCTTGCCGAACGTCGCCGGCGGAGGAGGCGGTGGCGGGCCGCTCGGCGTGTAGGTCGCGTAGATCGAGGCCTGCTCGGAGTCCTTCGTCGCCGTCCCGAACGGGTTGGAGGGACCGGAGGCGAAGGCGTTCGCGTTGTAGGCGCGGCTGTTCGCCACTTTGTCGTAGCGGTAGCCCAGCCCCTCCGTGCTCGCCCCGTCGATGAAGCCGATCCAGTACGTGCCCGGTTCGAGCTGGACCGGGGTCGCGAAGGGCAGTTCGAACCAACCCGAGCCGTTGACGTTCCCCTGATAGGTGACTTCGACGCCCGTCGCAAGCAGCGCGCCCGGGGAGCCGCCGGAGTCGGCGTAGATCACGCCCTTCAACACCTGGGGATTTGGCGAGCCCACGCCGGGGATCGCGTAGACGCTCAGCTTGCTCACCTGCCCCGAGGCCGTCAGCGTCGCGGAGTGGACGACCTTGTAGTTCGCGAAGATCCCCCCGTCGGAGAGCGCCCCGACGGTCGTCTTGCCGAAGGTCGCCGGGGGTGGAGGCGGCGGCGGGAGTTCGCAGCCGGGGACCGCCTTGCAGACGTCCAGGCGCCCCCCGGTGATGACCCGTTCGGTCAGCGCGGGGAGCTTGTCGACGTTGTTCAGGATGTCCGCCTTCAGTTCGGTGGCCGTCAGCGAGGGCTTCACCGAGAGGACCAGCGCCGCCGCCCCCGCGACCTGCGGCGAGGCCATCGAGCCGCCGCTCAGGTACCCGTAGGTCCCGTTCCGCAGCGTGGAGTAGATGCTCACCCCGGGGGCCGCGAGATCGACCGTGTGAGGGCCGTAGTTCGCCCAGCTCGGGAGTTCGTCCTTGTTGTTGCTCGCCGCCACGCAGATCTCCGTCGGGCGGTCGTACCCGCACGGGTAGCGCCGCACGGCGAGTTCGTCGTTGTTGTTCCCCGTGTTCCCCGCCGCCGTCACGAAGAGGATGTTGTTCGTCCCCAGGACGTCGATCTCTTCGGAGAGCGCCTGCGAGAAGGCCGTCCCGTAGAAGGTCGCCGAGTCGTTGACCACGCGGACGTTCACCCCCGCCTGCTTCGCCGCCACGATCCACTGCAGCGCTTCGATCAGCCCGCTCGTTTCCCCGCTCGCCTGCGAGCTCAGCCACTTCACGGGGAGGATCGTCGTCTGCCAGTTCAGCCCCGCGACCCCGATCCCGTTGTTCCCGACCGCCCCCATGATCCCCGCGACGTGCGTCCCGTGGCCGCCGTAGTGGGCGTCGTCGTCCATCGGCGAGCACGTGTGCGCGAGGACGTTGTAGCCGTGCGTGCCGGCTTCACAGCCCCCGATCCCGCCCGGGTTCGACCAGACGTTCGCTTCGAGGTCGGGGTGGGTGTATTCGACGCCCGTGTCCGTCTCCCCGATCACGATCGAGCGGCTCCCGGTGCTCGTCCCCCAGGCCGTGAGCGCGTGGTCGTCGGCGCCCGCCGTCCCGTTCGCGGGCGGCCCGAGGATCTCTTCGGCTTCCTGCGTCGGGATCGCCTGGCCCGTGTTTTCATCGGCCCACTGCACCCCGAAGGACGGGTCGTTCGGGACCGCGTCCGCGTGCATCAGGTAGTCCGGCTCGGCGTACAGGACCCCCGGAGCTCCGCGCAGGCGGCGCACGACCGCGAGGACCTCACCGGCCGGCACCCGCAGCTCGAGCGGCGCCAGCGACCGGGGGTGAACCCCGCTCGCGGCCTCCGCCCGCGCCGACGCCGCCCTCACGCTCGGCCCCAGATGCCGCGCGGCCGCGGCACCCGCGGCACGCTCGATCGCGTATCGCTCCCCGACTGAGACCCCCGGGCGGAAGCCGACGAGGACGACCCCCGGGCGGAACGGGGCGCCACCGGGCGCAGCCGCGCCCTGCGCGTCCGCCGCCGGCGCCGCCGATGCGATCAGGCTCAGAGCCGCGATCAGGAAGACCGCGATCGACGCGAGCCTGTTGGGGCCTGCCTGTCTTCTACCGGGCCTGCTTCCGTGCACGCTCACTCGGTTGCTCCTCTCGGTCCTCTGACGGCGTCCTCCAACTCGGGGCCGGGACGCTCGACATGGGCTTCCCGCCCGTGGACAGATTGTGAAGTCTAGCGCCTTTAGATACCCGGATGTGGATGGACGTATGTGCGATCCGTCGATCGACCCCACCCCGGCCCCGACGATCGACTACGCCTGGCGTCCGCCCGGCTTCCGCCGGGCCGCGGCTACACTCCGAGCCGATGGGGCGCGCATGACAGAGGGCGGAGGCGGATCTCTCTGCGAGCGCTATCTCGAGCGGATCGGTGTGCGCCCAACGCCCCGGGCGACCTGCCCGTTCGACCCCGGCTATGACCCGGTCACGGTCGAGGCGCACCTCGAGCAGAGCGGCCACCTGATGGGGACCCTGAAGATCTCGATGGCCTGCTGGATGGTCGCCGATGAGAGCTCGACCCGGCGCAAGATCCAGGCCGCCCGCCGCGCGGGCGTCCCCGCCGGGGCCGGCGGGGGGCCCTTCGAGACGGCGGTCGCCCAGGGGGCGCTGGGGGAGTACCTGGACCTCTGCGCCGACGTCGGCCTCTCGCGGGTCGAGTGCGGGGAAGGCTTCACCAAGCACGGGCTGACCCCCGCCGATGTCGTCCACGAGGCGGCCGGGCGGGGGCTCGAGGTCGAGTTCGAGCTCGGCGAGAAGCACACGGGCCGCTTCAGCGACGATGAAACCGGCGAGCTGATCGAGACGGGGAAGCGCTGGCTGGACGCCGGGGCCATGCGCCTCGTCGTCGAGGCCCGCGAGAGCGCCCAGGACGTCGGGCTCTTCTCCGAGCCCGGGCGCTTGGACTCCCGCCAGGCCGACCGCTTCGCGGCGGAGTTCGGCCTGGGGCTGGTCCTCTTCGAGGCCCCCAACAAGGCGAGCCAGTTCGCCCTGATCGACCACTTCGGGCCCGAGGTCCAGCTCGGGAACGTGCGCCTGGAGGAGGTCCTGCGCGTCGAGATCTACCGTCGCGGGCTCCACTCCGACGCCTTCGGGAACCCCGACCTCCGTCCCGGCCCGCCCGCCGGGGACCCGGCCTGACGGCCCCCCGCGCGCCCGTGCCGAAAGTCGCGATCGACTGCTTCCACGAGCACCTCCCGGCCGTGGCCGAGGAGACCGCGATCGTCGCCATCGACGTGATCCGCGCGACGACGACCGCGCTCACCGCCGTCGCCTGTGGCCGGCGCCTCTACCCCGCGGGCTCGATCGAGGCGGCCGTGCGGCTCGCCGCCGACCTCGACCGGCCGATCCTCGCGGGCGAGCTCGGAGGCGTGCAGCCCTACGGGTTCGACCTCCAGAACAGCCCCGTGCAGATCGAGGCCCTGGAGGGCTCGACCCGCCCGATCATCCTTCTCTCGACCTCCGGGACGCG
>DASZFE010000292.1:0-1787 GCA_035940155.1 Solirubrobacteraceae bacterium
GCTCCCGGGCGCGGGGGTCGCGCGCGGCGTAGGCCCAGAACTCGACGAACAGCATCAGCATCTCGGGCTCGCGCTCGACGATCTGCATCCAGTGCCGCGCGCCGTCCCGCGCGCGCTCGGCGACCGAGGAGAGCTCGTCGAGGCCCGCCGCGATCTCCTGGGAGTACGCGTCGATCTCGTGCTCCATCAGCGCCAGGAAGAGGTCCTCCTTGCCGCCGAAGTTCGAGTACAGGGCTCCCGTCGAGTAGCCCGCCTCGGCCGCGATCTCCTCGACCGAGGCCCCGTGGAAGCCGCGACTCGCGAAGACCCCGCGCGCTGCCGCGAGGAGCCGCTCGCGCGTGAGCGCCTTGCTCTGCTCGCGCGTCAGGCGGGTCGCTGCCATATATCGATCATACTTGACAGAGCAGGTCCTATTTCGATAGTGTCCGTTATCCGAAGGCGACGAGGAAAGAGGAGCGAGCCATGGCTGTCACGACCACCCGCGAGGCCGAGATCGAAGGGGGCGTCGCAAGCCTGCCCGCCGACGCGATCTCCTACGACGACCTCTACGCGCGCTGGGAGCGCGGCAACTGGAAAGCCACGGAGATCGACTTCAAAGAGGACGCCCGCCAGTGGCAGGAGGACTTCACCGAGTTCGAGCGCCGCGCGGCCCTCTGGAACTACTCCCTCTTCTTCTGGGGCGAGGACGCCGTCGCGGACAACCTCTCCCCCTACATCGACGCCGCTCCGCGCGAGGAGCAGAAGTACTTCATCACCACCCAGCAGGTCGACGAGGCCCGCCACGCGGTCTTCTTCAAGCGCTTCATGCAGGAGGTCTGCGGGATCGGCAACGGCTCGATGGCGAGCGGCCTGGGCGCGATCGCGCCTCAGCTCACGGTCGGCTTCCGCAAGGTCTTCGACCGCCTCGACAAAATGGCCGAAGAGCTCCGCGTCGACCGCTCCGCGCCGAAGCTCGCCGCGGCCGTGACCCTCTACCACGTCGTGATCGAGGCCACCATGGCCCAGCCCGGCCAGCACATGATCTGCAACTACCTCGAGGAGCGCGACACCCTGCCCGGGTTCCGCTACGGGATGGAACAGATCGCCGCCGATGAGCAGCGCCACATCGCCTTCGGCGTGAAGCTCCTCGCGGATCTCGCCCGCGAAGACCCCCGCGTCCCCGCCGCCGTCGCGGGCCTCCTGCGCGAAATCACGCCCTACCTCGCCCAGGTCCTGATGCCCCCCGACTGGGACGAACGCTACGTCACCTGCTTCGGCGCCACCTACGAGAAAATCGGCGCCGAATCCACCCTCTCGATGCAGGCCAAGCTCCGCTCGGCCGGCCTCCCGATGGAGAGCCTCCCAGGACCGGCCCTCTTACCCTCGGGCCTCACCGTCGAGGAGATCTCCTACCGCGGGCGTCGCCTCGCGCAGGCCGGCATCATCGGCGTGCGCGAAGGCCCCTCCAGCCGCGACCCCGAAGTCCTCGAGCTCCTCTTCGACACCATCCGCCGCCAGGTCAACCCCGAACACGGCCTCCGCCGTCCCACGATCTTCCAGTGGGAGTTCACCGACCCCGACATCCCCACCTGGCACCTCACCGTCAACAACGGATCGAGCACCGTCGAGCAGGGCGAGGCGCTCAGCCCCGACCTGCGGCTGCGCGTCTCCTACCAGGACTGGGTCGACATCATCGGCGACCGCCTCAACCCGCTCAAGGCGATGGCCACCGGCCGCCTGCGTCCGCGCGGCAACCCCCTCGCGCTCGCAAAGCTCACGAAGGTCTTCCCGCAGTCCTGAGGGTCCCG
>DASZFE010000293.1:0-2338 GCA_035940155.1 Solirubrobacteraceae bacterium
CGCCGAGAGCAACGAGCACCAAGACCAGGAGAGGCGCCCGGAGCGGCGAGCGGCGGCTGAAAATTCTTCTCACACGTGAAAGTTTAGTGATTTCGCGATTTCGCCGCGGAGGGTCTGAGCGGATCGAGTCTCGGCGCGTCCGCCCCGCACGCGGCCAGCGGACGCGGGGCGTCGAGAACCCGCTCGCACAAACGACTTTGTGCCCGCCGGGCGCCCGGATGCCGCGATCACGAGGCTCGCCGCGCGCGTCGAGATCCCTCGTGGGTGTCTCTATCGGGGCGTCTGTCGGGGCGGCGCGTTCCTATCGAGACGAGGAGCGCCCCCCAAGGATCCGGCCCAGGCGTCCGTGCCACGTCCCCGTGGGCCTCCCGCCCCAAAGAGCCCATAGGGCTACTTTTTCGGGCTCACCGCCTGCTTGAGACCCGCGCCGGCGGTGAACTTCGGGGCCTTGGAGGCCTTGATCTTGACCTTCTCGCCCGTCCGCGGGTTCACGCCCTGGCGCGCGGCGCGTTTGACGACGGAGAACTTCCCGAAGCCCGTGATGACGATCTCGTCGCCCTTTTTCAATGCCTTGCCGACGGTGCTCACGAACGACTCGAGCGCGCGTGAGGCATCGGCCTTGGAGAGTCCGCTGTCGTCGGCCACGGCCTCGACCAGCTGGGTCTTGTTCATGGTGGGTCCTTTCTGAGTAGGTGAACTGCCGCGCGGAGGGTACCGCGAGCACCGGGAGAACCGCTTGACTGTGCGGATCGGGCCTGCGTGGAGGGGTGCTCAGGCGACGCGCGCGGCGTCCCGGATGCCCACTTCGAGGCGTCTGCCTTCGGGGCTCAGGTGCCATGCGTTCGGGGCGCCGCGCACCGAGCCGTCGGTCCGGTTCTCGATCACGCCGAGGCTCGCCAGGCGCGCGAGGAGCTTCGAGATCTGGCCCTGGTCGGCGATCCCGATCGCGTCGGCGACCTCGCGGTTGCTCGCGCCGGGGGAGGCGCCGATGTGTAGGAGGCAGTTGACGATGTGACCCGTCAGGCGCAGCTCGACCTGGGGCCGGGTGCGGTCGTTCCCGTTCCCCGCGGAGGAGCGCCCGAGGCGGGGCGCGCGCGCGGACTCCCGCATCGCCAGGTCGAGCCCCGCGTAGGGGAGCATCAGGAGTGACGTGAGCGAGCCGTGGAGCTCGATCAGGGGTTCGGGGCCGCGCTCGACGAGGCGCTTGTGGATCACCGCGAAGACGGCCCCGACGGCGCCCTCGGCGGTGAGCGCGGGGAGATCCTCCGCGCGGTCGTACTCGGCACGGCCGCGATCGACGACCTTGGCGATCCCGTCGAGCGTGCGTGCCCGCAGCCGCAGGACGCGCGTGCAGCCCGTCATGGCCTCGACGACGAGGAGCTGCGCGAGCGAGGGCTCGGAGTCGAACAGGGTGAGCATCGCGGCGAGCGAGGCGCGAACGCCCTCGCGCCAGGAGTCCTCGCGTCGGTAGGCCTCGTCCATCACCGAGCGCAGCTGTCGGACGGCGCCCTCGAAGGCGGCGTAGAAGCAGTCCTCGCGGCTGTCGAAGAGGGCGTAGAAGGTCGTCCGCGAGATCCGCGCCCGCCGGACGATCCGCTCTACGGAGGAGCTCCCGTACCCATAGAGCGCGACCACTTCGATCATCGCGTTGACGATCCGCGCGCGCTGGATCTCCGCGACGTGCTGGCGCGTGCGCAGGCTCGATTGAGTCGAGAGCGTCCTGCGCGCAACCGTACGTGTATTGCCGTCGAATGCCATAGCCATCCCCTTGTCAGCTCAAGCTCGAACTATGACTTTCTTCAGCATTGAACTCAGTTCAAGCCTCCGACGCTAAACTACAGTGGCTTTGAGCAAAAGTCAAGCCGCGGGGCACGATGCGCCGGAGGATGGGCTTGATCTTCCCAGCGTGTCCTTCGACTCCGCGGGGGGCACGGTGGACCGCCGCGAAGACCTCGTCAGGGCCGCCCTGGAGCTCTTCGCGGAGCGGCCCTACGAGGAGGTCTCCGTCGACGACGTCGCGGCCGCGGCGGGCGTGGCGAAGGGACTCCTGTACTACTACTTCGGGAGCAAGCGCCGGCTCTACGTCAAGGGCCTCGAGCTCGTCGCGCGCGAGCGGCGCGAGCGGATCCTCGCGGCCGTCGCGGCCGTGGACCCCGAGAACCAGGTCGAGCGCCTGGAGCGATCGATCGAGGCGCACCTCGCCTACGTCGAAGAGCGCGCGGCGGGCTACCGGGCGCTCGTCGGCAACGTGGCCTCGCACCCGGAGGTCCGGGAGATCATCGAACGCGAGCGCCGGGTCCACACGACGATGATCGAAGCGGGGCTCCCCCCCGAGGTC
>DASZFE010000294.1:0-2820 GCA_035940155.1 Solirubrobacteraceae bacterium
GCGGCGGCGATGACCCGGGCCGCGCGCGCGGTGGGGGACTCTCCAAAGATCGACGCCGCGCGCGTACGCGCGCGCGCGCGCGGCGCGTTTTTTTCGAAGTACCTCACGACGATCTCCCGCGGCGCGTAGGCCGGGCTCGCGGCGGGGGCGGCGGGGGCGTCCGCGAGGGCGCCGAGGAGGAGGGCCGCGACGGAGAGGAGTGCGGCGAGGCGGGCGACGGTGCGCATGGAGGGCCGGGTAATCATGAGGGGTTGGCCAGTCGGCTGGGGCGCCCCGGTTCGCGGCGGGCGCGGGAGGGGTGTGGGACTGTGGTCCCGGCGAGACGGGATGATGGGGGCGGGATTGCGATGAGCGACCGATTCTTTCCGCGGGACGAGTACTTCATGCGCCTGGCGCTGCGCGAGGCCGAGCATGCCTTGGAACACCAAGACGTCCCAATCGGCGCGGTCCTCGTGCACGGGGGGGAGGTGGTCGCGACGGGGCACAACGAGCGCGAGCTCCGTGGGGACCCGACGGCGCACGCCGAGATGATCGCCCTGCGCGAGGGCGCACGGGCGCTGGGGAGCTGGCGTGTGCTCGAGACCGTCCTCTACGTCACCCTCGAGCCCTGCGCGATGTGCGCCGGGGCGATCGTCCTCGCGCGGGTCCCCCGGGTCGTCTACGGGGCCAGCGACCCGAAGGCGGGGGCCGCGGGGAGCGTCCTCGACGTCCTCGGGGAGTCCCGCCTGAACCACCGCCCGGAGGTCGCCGGGGGGCTGCTCGCCGACGAGTGCGGGGCCCTCCTGCGCGACTTCTTCGGCTCGCGGCGGTAACCGCACTCTGTGGCTTCGCGCGAGCATCGGAGCGAGCGCCTAGACTCAGCGGCCGGTGGATCGGCGGACCTCATGAGCGGACCCCCTCCCATGACGAGCGCCCCGGGGGGCGCCCCGAGCACGGCGCCCTCACGGGCGGACGGGCCCTCCGGCCTCCCCCTCCCGGCGGGGGTGCTCCCCTCCCAGGAGCTCCGCGGGGCGGTGGACCGGGAGTGGATCACTGCGGGGAACTGGCGGATCCCAAACGAGTCGATTCAGCCCGCCAGCATGGACCTGCGGCTGGGGGACTTCGCGTGGGCACTCCGCTGCAGCTTCTTGCCAGACCGGGCATCGACGGTCGAGGAGAAGATCAAAGAGATCGCCTTCCAGCGGATCGACCTCCGTGACGGGGCCACCCTCGAGCGCGACCGTCCCTACCTCGTCCCCCTCTTGGAGGAGCTCCACCTCCCCGAGGACCTCCGGGCGCGGACCAACCCCAAGAGCTCCACGGGCCGCCTCGACGTCTTCACCCGCGTGATCACCGACCGCAACCACCGCTTCGACGAGATCGTCCCCGGGTACCACGGCCGCCTCTACCTCGAGGTGGTCCCCCGCTCCTTCGCCATCCACGTCAAGACCGGCCTCCCCCTGAACCAGATCCGCCTCCTCTCCGGGGAGGCCCGCCTCGGCGACGAGGAGCTCGTGGGGGTCCACGAGGACACCCCCCTCCTCTACCTCGACTCCCACCCCCTCCCCACCGAGGAGCTCTCCCTCGCCGAGGGCCTCTTCCTCAGCCTCGACATCTCCGGGCCCCCCGACGCCATCGTGGGGTACCGTGCCCGGCGCAACAGCCTCCCCGTCGACCTCGGGCGCAACGGGGCCTTGAAATGGCAGGACTACTGGGACCCCGTCCACCCCGAGCGCGGCAGCCGGATCGTCCTGGAGCCCGAGGTCTTCTACCTCCTCCTCTCCGCCGAGGGCGTCAGCATCCCCCCCGGCCACGCCGCGGAGATGCTCGCCTACGACCCCACCGCCGGGGAGCTCCGCACCCACTACGCCGGCTTCTTCGACCCCGGCTTCGGGTACTCCCGCGACGGGCGCACCCACGGCTCCCGCGCCGCCCTGGAGGTGCGCGCCCGGGACGTCCCCTTCATGGTCGAGCACCGCCAGCCCCTCTGCAAGCTCGCCTTCGAGCGCATGGTCGCCGAGCCCGACGTCCTCTACGGCGAGGACCTCGGATCGAACTACCAGGGCCAGCAGACCATGCTCTCCAAGCACTTCGTCGAGCAGACCGCCGGGGTCGTGCCAGTCACGCCATAGTTGTGCTAATTCGGCCGTCGATTAGCACGACTATCGACCCATTGGCACGATTATTCGGCGTCGGCTCCGGCCGCTCGGACCGACGCGCCGAGCAGGCATGTCCGCTCGGGTGGCGTATCCGGATCTCGATGGCCGGGGCCTGGGTCTACATCCTCCGCTGCGCCGACGGGACCCTCTACACCGGCTGGACCGTCGACGTGCAGCGGCGCCTCGCCCGCCACGGCGCCGGTACCGCGAGCCGCTACACCGCGAGCCGCCTCCCCGTCGAGCTCGCCTGGGCGCGCGAGATGCCCGACCGCCGCGCCGCCCGGCGGGAGGAGGCCCGGATCAAGCGGCTCCCCCGCCCCGAGAAGCTCGCCCTGCTCGCGGGCTCGGGTGAGCCCTGAGTCTCTCCGGGCGGGGCCTCAGCCCGTGCGGACAGGCCCCGGGTGTGCACCCGCGAGCTCCGAGAGCGGCTCGCGCCCGCCCCAGTCGCCCCGGGCGGCGTAGGGGCGGAGGCGGATGAAGGCCGACTCGTGGTGGAACGCCCGGGCCCGATGCGCGCGGATCGCCGCGGAGTGTCCGGCGCCCGCCTCCTGATAGGCGTAGGCCCGCATCGCCTCCGCGGTGCGCCAGAGGGAGAAGGTCGCCACCAGGCGCGGGGGCCGCGCGAGCCCGGTCGCCGCGAGCAGTCCGGGGTGGGCGACCGCCCCGCCGCTCGCCGGGGCGT
>DASZFE010000295.1:0-1741 GCA_035940155.1 Solirubrobacteraceae bacterium
GTGCAGGAGCTCGTCGGGCGGGGGCGAATGCAGCAGCGATGCGGGCGAGGAGACGGGTGCGCTGGGATCGTCTGGGCCGCGTGGCGATGCTCGGCGTGCTCGCGACGATCTCATACCTCTACCTGAGCGCGGGCGTGACGCTCGTCTCGACCTGGAGCGCGGCGAAACGCGACGGCGCACAGGTCGCCGCGCTGGAGCGCCAGAACGCACAGCTCCAGGCGCAGCACACGGCCCTGCAGGAGCGCACGACGCTCATTCGCGAGGCGCGGGCCCTGGGGATGCAGCGCCCGGGAGAGCAGGTCTACGTCGTGCAGGGCCTCCCGGCGAACTGAGAGCGGCCTCCTCCCGGCTCACTCAAGCCAATCGATAGCTCGATCCCGCAGGCCCGAGTCGCTGCTAGCCTCGGCGCGGTGTCGGGCTTCGAGAACGCGATCTATCAGTGGCAGCAGGGGGAGCGCCGGCTGAGGGCCGCCCCGCCCGAGCGGGACAGGCTGCTGGAGCGCGTGACCGAGGCGCTCGTCGCGGAGCTCCGTCGCCGTCTCGGGGGGCGGTTCTACAGCGAGGAGCTCGTGGAGCTCTACGAGCAGGGGACCTCCTGGTGTCTTCAGGTCGCGATGAAGGCCGCCCCCGAGGACCCCTGGGCTTGGGAGTCGGGGGTCGTCGTCGACGCGGCCTTCGGGAGATACCTGCGGGAGGCCGCGGACTACGCCGGGGGCCGTCTCGCGGAGGAGGGTCTGCCCTCGAGCTAGTCGTCCTCGCCGACGCGGCGGATGACGATCTGGTCCTCCTCGACGGTGACCTCGACGGGCCGGTGCCCGGCCCAGTGCTCGGCGTAGATCCGGTTGTCCTGGATCGCGGGGTCGAGCCAGAGGCCGTAGCCCTCCTCGCCATGGTCGAAGGTCCCCTCCAGGGGCGCGGAGTCGCGCGCGGGGGAGCGACGGGTCCGTCCGCCGCCGCGGCGCCCGCGGCGACGCGGGCGGGCGGGGCCCTCCTCGTCCTCGTCCTCCTCTCCCTCCTCTTCCCCGGCGGCCTTCTTTGCGGCTTCCCGCTCGGCACGCGCGGCCTCTTCGGTTGCTGCCCGCTCGGCTTCCTCTCTGGCGGCGGCCTCGAGCTCGGCGGCGATCAGGGCGTCGTCCTCGGCGCGGAGGTCGATCTCGTCGTGGTACTCCGCGGCGGAGGTCCCGTTGGGCCCCTCCTCATCCCCGGCGAGATCGTTCTGGCGCTTGAACTGCTCGATCTCCTGGACGGTCACTTCGAGCTGGTGTGCGACCCAGGCGTCGGTGCGACCCTGGCGGACCCAGGCGCGGATCTGGTTGAGATTTGGGCGCAGGGACTTGCGGGCCATCGAGGCCCGGGAGACTAGCGCAAGCCCGGATCGCGGCGCGGCGAGCTGCCCGGAGAGTGCCGTGGCGAGCTCGCGGTGGCTTTCGTCCTTGGTGAAGACTATGCTTGAGAAGCAAGTCTGGACAGGGGCGGTCGCGCCAGCTGTTCCGACCGTTCAGGGGAAGGGACTTCGAATGCTGGTTCTGACGCGCAAGGCAAATCAGAGCATCATGATCGGGGACGACATCGAGGTGTCGATCCTCTCGGTCGTGGGCGAGAAGATCCGAGTCGGCATTCAGGCGCCCCAGAGCGTTCCGGTCTTCCGGACCGAGATCTATCTCGAGATCAAGCGCCAGCGCGAGGAGGAGGACCCCGAGACGCCAGCCGCGCCGAAGTCCTCGCAGGAGGGCGGGACGGA
>DASZFE010000296.1:0-1983 GCA_035940155.1 Solirubrobacteraceae bacterium
GAGCGAGGACGCCGAGCATCCGGCCGCGGTCGTCGTACAGGATGGAGTTGCGGGCGTTGTCGTACTGGCGGCTGTCTTCGAGGGAGGGGAGGTCGCTGGCGACGGCCATGAACATGCCGAAGACGAAGGAGACGAGGCCGAGCAGCAGGACGGCGAGGAGGATGAGAAAGAAGCGGAGCTTCTTCAGGCGTGGCCTGCTGACGGCGGGCAGGGTCGCGGGCTCCACCGGGGGCGAGAGTCTAGCATTGGCCGGATGCCCGAGGGACCGGCACCAGCATCCACTCCGAGCTCCACTCCCGGCGCCACGTCGACCCCCGTTTCCGGCTCCGCGTCGACGGCCGCGGAGGACGCGGTCGCGGAGGCGGCGCGGCTGGCTCAGAACGCGGTGGACTGCCTGCCCGAGGGTGGGCTCGAGGCGAAGCTCGAGCGCGCGCGCACGGAGGGGCGGGGCCTGCGGGTGAAGCTGGGGATCGACCCGACGGCGCCGGACATCCACCTGGGGCACGCGGTGGTCCTGCGCAAGCTGCGGGAGTTCCAGGAGGCGGGGCACCGGGTGGTGCTGATCATCGGGGACTACACGGCCCGGGTGGGGGATCCCTCGGGGCGCTCGACGCTGCGGCCGGTGCTCTCGGCGGAGGAGATCGAGGCGCACGCGCAGACGTTTCAGAGCCAGGCGCTGCGGATCCTCGACCCGGACCCCGAGCGTCTGGAGATTCGGCGCAACGGGGAGTGGCTGCAGATGGAGCTGAACGAGCTCCTGGGGCTCCTGCGCACGACGACGGTCGCGCAGCTTCTGGAGCGCGAGGACTTCGCGCGGCGCTTCGGGGCCTCGGAGCCGATCTCGATGCTGGAGCTCCTGTACCCGCTGTTGCAGGGGTATGACTCGGTGGCGGTCCGCGCGGACGTGGAGCTGGGGGGGACCGACCAGAAGTTCAACCTCCTCCTCGGGCGGGACATCCAGCGGGCGTACGGGCAGGAGGAGCAGGCGGTCATGACGATGCCGATCCTCGTGGGGACGGACGGGCGGATGAAGATGTCGAAGTCCCTGGGGAACCAGATCGGGATCACGGAGGAGCCGCGGGAGGTCTACGGGAAGACGATGAGCATCCCGGACGGGGCGATCGAGGAGTACTACCGCCTGCTCCTGCACCGGGAGCCTCCCGCGGAGCTGGGCCCACGGGACGCCAAGCGGGCGCTCGCGCGCGAGATCGTCGCCTGGCTGCGCTCCCCGGAGGAGGCCGAGGAGGCCGAGGCGCACTTCGACCGGGTCTTCGTCGAGCGTGGGGTTCCGCAGGAGATCCCCGAGGCGAGCGTCGCGGCGGGCGAGGACGGACGGGTCCACCTGCCGGCGCTGATCGCGCAGGAGTTCGGGCTCTCCCGCTCGGAGGCCCGGCGCCTGATCGACCAGGGCGGGGTGGCGCTCGGCGAGGAGGAGCTCGGCGCGGGCGAGCACGACGTGGAGCTCGAGCGAGCGGACGGGCAGGTCCTGCGGGTCGGGCGTCGGCGCTTCCGGCGCCTGCGCGCAGGCTGAGGGGCGAGGACGCACGAGGGCGCGGACGCGCTATACTCCTTGGTCGGTCCAAATGCGCCCTCGGGCGTGGGTCCGACGTCGGTCCCCTTCTAGGGAAGCCCTCTGGAGCGGCCGGGCGGTCTTTGAAAACTCAACAGCATGCGCACCGACGATCGACCCTCGATCGTGGTGTGCGTCCAGGTTCGACCCGTCGTCGGGCCGTGCGCGATGCGCACGGGTCTTGCGACGGACCAAGAGTCAAGTAGGGAAGTACCCCGTCATGGTTCGGTGCCCACGTGTATAGGGCGCCGGACGTCCGGTGGCCGTCGGCCGATCTTCGATCGGCGGCGATCGGCAACTCCATGACAGCTTTTCGTGAGGGCCTCTGGCCCTTCTTCACGGAGAGTTTGATCCTGGCTCAGGACGAACGCTGGCGGCGTGCCTAACACATGCAAGTGGAGCGACGAACCAGG
>DASZFE010000297.1:0-1707 GCA_035940155.1 Solirubrobacteraceae bacterium
CGTGGACTGGATTCGAGAGCGGATGCTCCAAGCGGGCGCGATCTCCCCCGAGGACGTCGAGCTCCTGCGGGTCGCGGACGACCCCGCGGAGGTCCTCGCGGTCGTCGAGGAGGCCGCGCTGCAGCAGGGGCGCTCCTGACCAAAGCCCCGCCGCCCGCGCCCACCGCCTCACGATCCGCCCGCGCCGCGTGCGCCCCGCGGGCCTGCCGCCGTGGCCCCTGACCGCCTCAGTGCTCGGCGACGTGCCCGTCGGGCGGGTTGAGCGGGCGGCCCTCCTGGACCCAGCGCAGGAGGCCGCCGCGCATCGAGTGGGCCTGGAAGCCCGCTGCGCGGAAGGCCTGGGCGGCCATCAGCGAGCGGGTGCCGACGCGGCAGTAGAAGACGACGGGGTGATCGCGCTGGAGGTTCCCGGCCTGCCCGGAGAGCTCGACGAGGCCGATGTGGCGCGTTCCCTCGATGTGCCCGGCCTCGCGCTCGTAGGTCTCGCGGACGTCGATCACCTGGAGGGAGGGGTCGCGGGCGAGCCACTCCGCGAGTAGCTCGGGGTCGATCTCGAGCTCGCCCTCGGTCTGCCCGTGGTCGATCTCGACCCCGTTCTCGGCCCGCTCGGGACTCGCGCTCATCGAGGATCAGCCTAGCGGCTAGGATCACGCCTGATGGAGGCGCTGAGCGAGGTCTACACGATCCCCCGGGAGCACCTGGACCTCTGTGCGACGATCGGTGAGATCGCGCGCGAGAAGATCGCGCCGCGCTCGGCGGAGATCGACGAGCAGGCGGAGTACCCCTGGGACATCCGCGGGCTCCTGGCCGAGCAGGACGTCCTCGGGCTGCCCTTCCCGGTGGAGTACGGGGGGACGGGCACGGGGACGCTGATGCTGAACATGGCGATCGAGGAGATCGCGAAGGTCGACGCGGCGTGCGCGTTGATCCTGATGGTCCAGGAGCTCGGGACGCTCCCGATCCAGCTCTTCGGCTCCGAGGAGCTCAAGGAACGCTTCCTCCCGCGCTGCGCCACGGGGGAGTGGTCGCCCGCATTCGCGCTCTCCGAGCCTGAGGCCGGATCGGACCCGGCGGGGATGAAGACCACCGCAGTCAGAGACGGCGAGGAGTGGATCATCAACGGGACGAAGAACTGGATCTCGAACCTCGGGGTCGCGGATTTCTACGTCTGCTTCGCGGTCACCGATCGCGAGAACCGGCGGATCACGGCCTTCGTCGTCGAGGCCGACCGCCCCGGGTTCAGCGTGGGGAAGCTCGAGCACAAGCTCGGCATCCGCGCCTCGCCCACCGGTCAGCCGATCTTCGAGGAGGTCCGGGTGCCCCACGCGAACGTGATCGGCGAGGTGGGCAAGGGCCTCTCGGTCGCCCTGGGAACCCTGGAGCGGACTAGGCTCGGGGCGGCCGCGCAGGCCGTGGGGATCGCGCAGGGCGCGACCGACTACGCGGTCGCCTACGCGCGCGAGCGCCGACAGTTCGGCAAGGCGATCAACGAGTTCCAGGCGATCCAGTTCAAGCTCGCGGACATGCAGACGCGGACGGCGGCGGCGCGGGAGCTCCTCTACAAGGCATGCGCGATGGCCGACCAGGGCGATCCGCGGCGGGCGCAGTACTCCTCGATGGCGAAGGTCTTCGCCTCGGACGCCGCGATGGCGGTGACGGTTGACGCGGTGCAGGTTCTGGGCGGGTACGGTTATGTGAAGGAGTACC
>DASZFE010000298.1:0-2310 GCA_035940155.1 Solirubrobacteraceae bacterium
GATGAGATCACGAAGGACATCACCCAGGCCACGGGGGCTCCTCCGCGGCAGACGCTGGACCTTGCACTGGCGAGAGAGGGCATCCGCCCGCGGACGCTGCGCGAGCGCCGTCGCCTGTACCTGCTCTCGCGGGCGATCGTGGCGCGCCACTACCGCCGGGCGCTGACGCTCGAGGTGGTGGCGCGGGCGCTGGCGAGCTCGCCGCGGCAGGTGCAGCGGGCGTACGCGCAGTTCGGCGAGGGGACGTTCCACGAGGACCTGATCGCACGCCGGATGGGGGCGGCGGCGGAACTGCTCGCCGAGCAGTCGATCCCGATCCGCGACGTCGCCCGCCTGGTCGGCTACACCCATCCGCCGCACTTCGCGCGGGTCTTCGCGCGCCGCTACGGCCTGACGCCGGCGCGCTTTCGCGATCAGGCGCGGGCGGCGAGGCATCCGCTGCCGCCCGCGTGCGTGTCATGCTCAGAGGCGAATGTCCCGACTGTCGCTGAGGGAGAGCCGGCGCGAGCGCGCCGACCCGCCGCCGTCGGGTCCGGCGGGGGGGATCGCGGGTGAATACGCGGCGCAGTCGCGCCGGCTGCGCAACGGCCTGATCAGCCTGGGGGTGTTCTTCGCGCTGGTCCTCGGGCTGCTGTTCGCGGTGCCGGACCTGCGGGCGGCGATCGAGCACATGACGGACGCGGGCGCGGGCTGGATGGCGCTGGCGATCGTCTTTCAGGCGCTCTCGTGCGCGGGCTACGCGGTCTTCTTCGTGCTGGTGTTCCCGGGTCTGGGGAGGCGTCTGAGCCTGCAGATCTCCCTCTCGGAGATGGCGGTGAACTCGATCTTCTCGGTGAGCGGGATCGGGGGGCTGGCGCTGGGGGCGTGGATCATGCGCAGCAAGGGGATCGCGATGGACCGGATCGCGCGGCGCTCGGTGGTGGTCTTCCTGCTGACGAGCGCGGTGAACACGGCGGCGATGATCCTGATCGGGGTGCCGATGTGGCTGGGGCTGCTGCCGGGGACGCGAAACCCGCTGCTGACGGCGCTGCCGGCGGCGGTCGCTCTGGGCGCGATCATCGGGACGCTCGCGCTTGCGGAGTGGGCGGGCCGGGCGGCGGATCGCCGGGCGGCGGCGGAGGAGGGCTCGCGGCGGGCGCGGGTGGAGGTGGCGCTGAGCGCGATCTCGGAGGGCGTGGGGGACTCGCTGGGGCTGCTGGCGGGGCGCGACTGGCGGCTGCTGGGGGCGGTGGGGTACTGGCTGTTCAACAACCTGGTGCTGTACGCGTGCCTGATGGCCTTCGGGGGCGCGCCGTCGCTGTGGGTGGTGGGGATGGCGTACCTGACGGGGATGATCGCGAACGCGATCCCGATCCCGGGGGGGCTGATCGCGGTCGAAGGGGGACTGGTGGGGATGTTGGTTCTCTTCGGCGTGGGCCCGACCTCGGCGGTCTTCGGCGCGGTGGTGGCCTACCGGGCGATCACGCTGTGGATCCCGGCGGTGGCGGGGAGCGTGGCGTTCCTGAGCCTGCGGGGGGAGATCGGGACGCCGCTCACGACCCGAGCCCCCGGCGCTGCAGGGCTTTGATCCGGGCTTCGGCGGCGGCGAGGGCCTGGCAGGGGTGTCCGGGGAGGTCGGCCATGGCCTTGCGCAAAGGCCGGGGGAGGCGTCCGGAGAGCCCGGGGCAGAAGCGGGGCTCGGGGAGGGGCTCGTCGGGGGAGCCGGGGGCGTTGATCGGCCGCAGGGCCCGGGCGGCGGCGAGGGCGCCGCCGGGGGAGCTCGAGTAGACGTCGATGGCGAGGCGGCCGCTGTAGAGCTCGACCGAGCGGCCGCCGTCGTAGATGGCGGCGGGGACGCCGCGGATGAGGGCGTTGCTCTGGGGGCCGAGGGGGGAGTTGGAGTGGAGGTGGTAGATGACGGTGGAGACCTGGAGGGGGAGCCGGCAGCCGGAGCCGCCGGGGAGGGTCCCGGCGCCGAGGACGCAGTCGCCGTAGTAGACGCCGTCGCCGATGGCGCTGTTGTAGGACTTCCTGCCGTCGACGGCGGTGAGGGCCTGCCCGCGGAAGCTCGGGCCGACCCAGTAGAGGGGGAAGTAGGGGAAGGTCTGGGCCTCGGCGAGGGCGCGCTCGCCGAGGGGCGGGGGCGGGCCGGTGGAGCAGCCGGCGAGGACCGCCAGGCTCGAGATCGCGAAGAGATATCGGGCTTTGCTCATCGCCGGGTCACTTCTGGGGCACGTAATCGTTGGGGGCCTGCGCGGCCGGAAGAATGTGGCCGTAGGGGCCCTTCTCCTCGCCACCACGCGTAACCCACTCGGTGTATTTCTTCTTCCG
>DASZFE010000299.1:0-5435 GCA_035940155.1 Solirubrobacteraceae bacterium
GGTTGGGCAGCCCCTCCCACTCCGAGCTCGAGTTCACCACCACCCCCTCCCCCGCGTAGGGCAGCTCCAGCGGCCCGCCCCCCTCGGGCCAGCCTCCCTCGGGCGCGCCCTGCGCCGGCGCCACCACCAGGCGCACCGGCAGGTCGAACGCGAGGGCGAACTCGTAGTCGCGCTGGTCGTGCGCCGGGACCCCCATCACCGCCCCCGTCCCGTACTCCATCAGCACGTACTCCGTCACGAAGATCGGCAGCCGCTCCCCATTCACCGGGTTCACCGCGAACCGCCCCAGGGGGACCCCCGTCTTGTGGCCCGGCGCCCCCCGTTCCTGGGGGCGCTCCCGCAGCACCCCCTCCACGTACTCGCGCACCTCCCCCTCGCGCTCGGTCCCCGCCACCAAGTCGAGCACCGCCGGGTGCTCCGGCGCCATAACGAAGAACGTCGCCCCGAACAGCGCGTCCGGGCGGGTCGTGTAGATCGGCAGGTCCATCGCGGGCTCCTCGCAGCGGAACACCACTTCCGCCCCCTCCGAGCGCCCGATCCAGTTGCGCTGCATGTTCTTCACCTTGTTCGGCCAGTCGATCTCCTCGAGGCCGTCCAAGAGCCGGTCCGCGTAGTCCGTGATCCGCAGGAACCACTGCGTCAGCTTCCGGATCTCCACCGGCGAGCCGCACCGTTCGCAGCACCCGTACAGGACCTGCTCGTTCGCCAGGACCGTCTGGTCGACCGGGCACCACTTCACCGAACCCTCCCCGCGGTAGGCCAGGCCCCGCTCCAGCATCTTTAGGAAGATCCACTGCGTCCAGCGGTAGTACTCCGGTTCGTGCGTCCCAAATTCCCGACTCGGGTCGATCGAGAGCCCCCACTGAAGGAACTGCCGCCGGAACTCCTCGATCGACGCGTCCGTCGAGACCCGCGGGTCCGTCCCCGTCCGCACCGCGTGGTTCTCCGCCGGCAGCCCGAACGCGTCGTAGCCCATCGCATGCACCACCCGCCGGCCCCGCAGGCGGTGGTAGTGCGCCATCGCATCCCCGAAGGAGTAGATCTTCAGATGCCCCAGATGCGGGTCCCCACTCGGGTACGGCGGTGGCTCCACCACGTACGCGCGACCCCCCGGCGCGGGCGCCTCCTGCGCTACCTCCCACGTGCGCTCATCCGCCCAGATCCGCTGCCACCTGGGCTCGACCGCCTCCGCTCTATAAACCTCCTCCGACACCCGCCAAGTCTAACTTAGGCGCCAATTAAGTTCGCAACACAACCAACTTATGAACGCAACTACAATGGGGGTGCGGTGTTCTTGAGAAAGACCCCCGCGCGCACCGATAGGACCCCATGGAGGCCTCCGCTCTAACAACCCCCGCCCCCCTCGGCCTTCGCGGCCCCTCGCCCCTCCTGCGCCTCCAAAGCGACGAGCGCCTCCTCGCGCTCACCCGCCGCGGCCAGCCCGCCGCCTTCGAGGTCCTCTGCACGCGCTACCAGGCCCGCCTCCTCGCCTTCTGCCGCCACATGCTCGGCTCCCGCGAGGACGCCGAGGACGTCCTCCAGGAGGTCTTCGCCGCGGCCTTCAACGCGATCCTCGCCGACGAGCGCGAGATCAACGTCCGGCCCTGGCTCTACCGGATCGCGCGCAACCGCTCCCTCAACCACCTCCGCCGGGCCTCCGCCATCGGGGTCGACTCGATGGACATCCACTACGCCGAGCACGGACTCTCCACCGGCGACAAGGTCATGCGCCGCGAGAGCTTCCGCCAGCTCATCGGCGACGTCCAGGAGCTCCCCGAGACCCAGCGCACCGCGCTCCTGTTGCGCGAGATCGACGCCCTCTCCTACGAGCAGATCGCCCTCGCCATGGACACCACCGTGCCCTCCGTCAAGTCCCTCCTCGTCCGCGCCCGCGTCTCCCTCGCCGAGGCCGCCGAGGCCCGTGAACTCAGCTGCGAGCAGGTCCGCGCCGAGCTCGGCGAGGCCGCCGAGGGCCTCGCCAAGACGAGCGCCCCCGCCCGGCGCCATCTCCGCAGCTGCGAGCGCTGCCAGACCTTCCGCACGCATCTGAAGGAGAACAACCGCGCCCTCGCCGCGATCTTCCCCGCCGGGCCCCTCGCGTCCATCCTCCTGTTCAAGAAGCTCCTCTTCACCAAGCTCGGCTCGGCCGGGTCCGCCCACGTCGCCGGCGCCGGTGGAGCGTCCGCCGCGGCCGGCGGGGCCTCCGCGGCCGCCGGGGGCGGCACCCTCCTCGCCGGAGGGAGCGCCACCGGCGGGCTCATCAGCGCCGGGGTCGGCGCCGTCGCCACCAAGGCCGTCGCCGGACTCGCCGCCGCCGCGCTCGTCACCGCCGGAGCCGTCGAGGTCGACCACACCGTCCGCGCCCACCACCACGCCCGCGCCGCCGCGCCCATCGCCGCCGTCTACCGGCCCGACGCCCGTGAGGAGAGCACCCCCGTCGTCGCCGGCTCGACCCCACAGCCCCTCAGCGTCCCGGCCTTCCATTCCCTCGCCGCGCGCGCCGCCGCCTCTCGCGCCGCCCACCGCCACGCCGCGCACAAGCACCATCCCGCGCTCGCCGCGAAAGCTCCCGTGCTCACCGCGAGCGTCCCCGTCGCCCCGCCCACCCCGCCAGCGGCCGCGGCCGCCCCTCCCGCGAGCACCCAGCCGCCCGTCACCCAGGTCACCACCGAAACGACCCGCCTGCCCACAACCACCACGACAAGCTCCACCGCCACGCCCACGGCCGCCTCCGGGACCGGGACCGGCACCTCCACCGCGCCCACCACCACGTCGGTCACGACCACCACGACCGCCGGTGGGAGCGAAACCCAGACCACGACCACCTCGACCCAGTCGACCTCGACCTCCACGAGCACCTCGACCTCCGCGAGCACCGAAGCCGTCCCCCCGGCGCCGGCGACCCCGCCCGCGAGCAGCGGACCCGCCCCCGGCACCCCGCAGCCTGCGCCCGCGCCCCAGCCCGCGCCGGCCGCGCCGAGCGGCGGCGAGTAGCCGGCCCTATTCGAACGTGAAGGTCCGCAGGGGCTTCTGCAGCACGCCCGTGCTCGCCACGAGCGGGGGGGAGGTCACGAGCACGTTCGCCTTGGGCGCCGTGAGCATCGAGATCGCGACCCCGTCGCGCACGCCCGGCCGTTCAGGCAGGAGCAGGACGTCCCGGCCGAACATCCTCCGTCCGTCGAAGAGGGTCGTGTAGAAGACGCTGTACGCGTAGTAGGTGTTCAGCCGCGAGTGCCCCTCCCCGACGAGCTCGAAGTCTGCGCGTCGCGCCGCGAGGGCGCGGACATAGACCGGCGCGTACAGCGGGAGCTCTCCGCTCAGCTGGCCCGTGTACGGCGGCAGCCGCAGGGGCGCCACCGCAAAGGAGTCCTCCAGCCGCCCCCCCCTCAGGCGCTCGATCCTCACGTACCCCCCCGGTTCCGGCGTGCTCGCATAGAGGCCCGTGTAGCTGAAGTGAAACGGCACCGGCCCCTCGCGGTGGAAGCTCGCGTCCCAGAGCGTCAGGACCGCCCCGAGGACCCCCACCGCGAGTGCGACCCCGGTCGCGATCGCAAGCGCACGCGAGAGCCCCGAGGAGCGCCGCCAGCGGGGCGCGAGGAGCCCCCCGAGCGTCGGCCCGTACTCGGGCTTGATCGGCACCGTCCCCACCATCGCGCCCCCGCTCACTCCCCGATCGAGAAGAGCGCCTCGAGGTCGTGCCGCGAGAAGGCCGCGAACGCGACCATCGTCTGCGTCCGCGCGACCCCCGGCAGGACCCCGATCTGAGCCGTCACGACCTCCGCGAGCTCCTCGTGCCGGGGGACCCGCACGATCGCCACGAAGTCCCACGCGCCCGTCACCGAGTACGCCTCCGCGACCCCCTCGATGTCCGCGAGCTCGCCCCCGAGCGTCGAGAGCGCGTCGCGCTCGGCCTCGATCAGGACGACCGCGTGCGTCATCGTCACGGCCCGTGCGTCCCGCCCGGCGCCAGCACGACGACCTCCGCCGCGCCCGCAGACTCCACGTCGGCCTTGAACGCCCCCGCGTCCGTCTCGATCGGCGGGAAGGTGTCGTAGTGGCACGGGATCACCTGCCTCGCACCCACGAGCTTCGCCGCCTCCACCGCGTCGTGGCGGTCCATCGTGTAGTGCCCCCCGATGCACATCAGCGCCACATCGATCTCGTCCCGCCGGCCCGGGAGGGCGAGGTCCGAGAAGAGCGCCGTATCGCCCAGGTGGTAGATCGTCTTCCCCGCGAAGCTCACCACGAGCCCCGCGGGCGTGTTCACGGTCCCCTTCGGCGTCGTCGAGGTGTGCCACGCGGGCACCAGCCGCACCGAGCCCCACTCTAAGCTCACCGTCCCCCCGAGGTTCGGATCGTGGACCCTCTCGACCCCGTCCCCCGTGAGCTCCCCCGCGAGCTCCACGATCGCCAGGACCTCCGCGCCCGTGCGCTTGGCGATCGAGACCGTGTCGCCGATGTGGTCCACGTGCCCGTGCGTCAGGAGGATCGCGTCCGCCCGGAGCTCCTCCGCCCTCGCCGCCGCCTTCGGGTTGCCCGTCAGGAAGGGGTCGATCAGGATCGTCGTCTCGCCATCGCTCAGCTCGAACGCCGCGTGGCCCAGGAAGCGAATCTGCACCTCACTCCTCCTCTGTCGATCTCGCCGGGGTCCTCTCGCCCCGAACATATCTCACTCGGCGCGCCCGCGGCTCAGACCGAGCCCGACCAGCAGCCCGAGCGCCCCGCCCACGACGCCCGCGAGCCAGCTCGCCTCGGGGTGCGCGAAGGGCATCGCGAGCACCACCCCCGCGATCGCCGCCGTCCCGAGCAGATCGCCCTCGTAGTGGCGACCCGCGCGCGCGTCCAGCAGATCCGGCACCGCCCACGCCGCCAGCAGCGCGAGCGCCCCCGCGTTCGCGCCGCTCAGGATCGGCGTCAACTGAACCAGGAACAACGTTCCCGGGTGCCCCACGGGGACGGCCCGCATCGTGTAGACCGCCTCCGCGGCCAGACCACCCGCGAGGCCCGCCGCGAAGAACAGCGCGAGCACCACCAGGGGCCCGTGACGGCGCTCGAGGAGCCCCCCGAAGATCGCGACCGCCAGGAGCGTCGCGAGCATGTACAGACCGCCCGTGAAGCCCGCGCCGATGGAGTAGACGAACTGGTAGCCCAGCAGCCGCCACCACTCTCCGTGCAGGGGCCTGACGATCCACAGTTCCCCGCCGATCTCCGGCCGCGCGTGCGAAGCGATCCAGACGAGGCATGCCCCGAGGACGAGCGCGATCGTCGCGTAGGGATGCGCCTCCGCCCTCAGGCCCGGGATCTCCCCGCGGCGCAGGCGCCCGAGCGAGGGCATCGGCCGGTGCGCGCCGCCCGAGCCCCTCCCCGGAGCGTGCTCGCGCGCGACCCGCGGGAGCTTCGGGGCGCGCCGACGCAGACGACTCCCGCAGTAGGGG
>DASZFE010000300.1:0-1939 GCA_035940155.1 Solirubrobacteraceae bacterium
TCCAGCGCCTGTGCCACCGCCTCCGTCACCCCGCGCGTCCCCAGCATCCCGATCTTCACCGCGTCCACCCCGATGTCCTCCACCACCGCCCGCACCTGCGCCAGCACCATCTCCGGCGGAATCGGGTGGATCGCCCCCACCCCCACCGTGTTCTGCGCGGTCACCCCCGTGATCGCGCTCATCCCGTGCACCCCGCACCGCGCAAACGCCCTCAGGTCCGCCTGGATCCCCGCTCCCCCGCCCGAGTCCGACCCCGCGATCGTCAGCACCCGTGGCGTCCGTGACCTCCCGTTCCTCGCGCCCACCCTCCGCACGCTACCTCAAGTAATCGTCCCATCCCGCCGATCTAGAGCTTCGTAGACATCCTCACGCCTCCACCCGCGCGCAATCGACCTCGAACGAGACCGCCCTCGTCAGGGATGCAGAGAGAGCCCAAACCCACAGACCACGCCGACGCCCTCCGCCGCCTCGGCGAGGCCCTCCGCGCGCGCACCCCGGACGTCGTCGGGGCCATGACCAAGCGCTCGGAGGACTCCGGCCGGACGCTCGACCCCATCGTCGAGGAGAGCTTCGCCCGCGTCGGCTCCCTCTCCACCATCGCCGTCGCCCGCTGGATGTCCGGCGAGGGCGTCGAGGTCGCCCGCGAGGTCGGGCAGGAGTCCTGGCGCATCTTCGGCCACCTCGCCGCCCAGCAGGCCGCCGCGCTGAACGAGGTCACCAAGCGCTGCCTGCGCTGGCGCGACTCCGCCGCCCACCTCACCCGCGAGATCGCCGCCGAGCTCGAGCTCCCGCCCGAGGTCCTCGCCGAGGCCCTGCGCATGTTGCAGCGCTCCCTCGACGTCACCCTCGGGCGCATGTGCGAGTCCTTCGAGAAAGAGCGCCGCCGCGCCCAGGAGGAGCTCGGCCGCCGCCAGGACGAGCTCGCCTTCCTCGCCACCCACGACCCCCTCACGGGCCTCCCCAACCGGACCCTCATCCTCGACCGCGTCGAACAGATCCTCGTCCGCGGCCGCCGCAACCAGGTCCCCGTCGCCGCCCTCTTCATAGACCTCGACAACTTCAAGCACATCAACGACACCCTCGGACACGCCGTCGGCGACCAGCTCCTCCGCGCCGTCGGCGCCCGCCTCCAGAGCGCCGTCCGCGACACCGACGCCCTCGGGCGCCTCGGCGGAGACGAGTTCGTCGTCATCGCCGAAGGGCTCTCCCTCGCCGCCGGCCCCGAGCTCATCGCCGAGCGCGTCCTCGACGCCCTCAAACAGCCCTTCAACCTCAACGCAGCCGAGAACACCCGCCTCACCGTCACCGCATCCGTCGGCATCGCCGCCGGGCCCCGCGACGCCGCCGACGAGCTCCTCCGCGACGCCGACATCGCCATGTACCGCGCCAAGTGGGACGGCAAGAACCGCTACGTCCTCTTCGAGTCCGGCATGCAGGACGCCCTCCAGGGTCGCCTCTCTCTGGAGATGGACCTCCGCGAGGCCTTCAAGCGCGAGGAGTTCTTCCTCGTCTACCAGCCCACCTTCGACCTCCAGAACATGAACCCCACCGCCGTCGAGGCCCTCATCCGCTGGCGCAGCCCCGCCCGCGGCGTCGTCGAGCCCGGCGACTTCGTCCCCCTCCTCGAGGAGACCGGCCTGATCATCGACGTCGGCGCCTGGGTCCTCCACGAGGCCGCCCGCCAGGGCGCCGTCTGGCAGGCCGCAGGCTACCCCATCGGCGTCTCCGTCAACGTCTCCGCCCGCCAGCTCGACTCCGACGACATCATCGCCACCGTCCGCGAAGCCCTCCAGTCCAGCCGCATCGACCCCTCCACCCTCACCATCGAGCTCACCGAGACCACCCTCATGCGCAACGCCGAGGAGACCGCCCGGCGCCTCACCGCCATCAAGGACCTCGGTGTCCGCATCGCCATCGACGACTTCGGCACCGGCTACTC
>DASZFE010000301.1:0-8973 GCA_035940155.1 Solirubrobacteraceae bacterium
GCTCGGCGAGCTGCCCAGGTGGATCGGGTCCAGGAGCGTGTGGGGGTTGAAGAAGAGCGCGAGGCCGAGCACGACGATCAGGATCTGCAACCCCAGGTCGGCCACGATCAGCCTCCCCAGGCGCCCCACACGGCGCAGGTCCAGTCCCCGTATGTTCATCAGCACCACGAACCCGATGAACGCGAGCGCCAGCAGCAGGGACTCTAGGTAGTTCCCCAGCGGGTGCCAGAAGACCCGCAGGTACTGCGTCGCCGAGTACGTCGTGACCGCGATCAGGATCACGTAGTCGAGCATGATCACCCAGCCCGCGAGGAAGCTCACGAGCTCGTTGAAGGCGTAGCGCGCGAACACCGTCGCGCCTCCCCGCTCGGGGTGCAGCGAGGCGCCCTCCAGGTAGCTCATCGCGGTCAGCCCGAACATCAGCGCCGCCAGCAAGAAGACCAGCGGCGTCAGACCCAGCGCGTGCGAGGCGACGACCCCGAGGGAGAAGTACAGCGCGCTAGCCAGCGACGCGTAGACGATCACGAACAGGATCGGCGAGCCGATGCTCTGGCGCAGGATCACCCGCGAGCGCGTCGGTCGCTCGCCCGCCCCCCGATCCGGCGCCGTGCTCACGCGCCCCCTCCCCGGCCGCGCCTGAGCTCCACCCAGGTCCGCCCCACGCTCGCCGCGAGGAAGAGGACCCCGAGCAGCAGCCGCCCGGAGAGCAGGCTCGCGTGGGCGGCGATCGACTGCGCGAGCAGCCCGAGGCCGATCAGGGCCATCGCTCCGGAGAGCGCGAGCGTGCCGACGCGGTGGACGTCCCTGTTGGTCATCTGGCTGCCGAGCATAGGGACTCGCGGCCCCCACGTCAGAGCCCTCGCGGCCGGGGTCTCCCACCGGCCGCGAGGGCTCGAAATATCAGGTGATCAGCGGAATGATCAGGATCGCCACGATGTTCGCGACCTTGATCATCGGGTTGATCGCGGGTCCCGCGGTGTCCTTGAAGGGGTCGCCGACCGTATCGCCCGTGACCGAGGCCGCGTGCGCGTCCGAGCCCTTGCCGCCGAAGGCCCCGTCCTCGATGAGCTTCTTCGCGTTGTCCCACGCGCCGCCCCCCGCGGTCATCAGGACCGCGAAGAAGAAGCCCACGACGATCACCCCGATCAACAGGCCCCCGAGCGCCTGGGTGTCGATCAGGCCGACGACTAAGGTCAGGCCGATCGGCAGCAGCGAGGGCAGGATCATCTCCCGCTGCGCCGTCCGCGTCACGATGTCCACGCAGGCCGCGTAGTCGGGCTCGTCCGTTCCCTCCATGATCCCGGGCTTCTCGCGGAACTGCCGGCGGACCTCCTCCACGACCGCGCCGCCCGCGCGCCCGACCGCTTCGATCGAGAGCGAGGCGAACAGGCAGACCATCAGGCCGCCCAGGATCAGGCCGATCAGCACGGGCGGTTCGTTGATCCCGAACGTCAGATGGACGCCCCGGTCTTCGAGCTCCTGGCGGAAGCCCGCGAAGAGCACGACCGCCGCGAGCACCGCGGAGCCGATCGCGTAGCCCTTCGTGACCGCCTTCGTCGTGTTCCCGACCGCGTCGAGCGGGTCCGTCACGTTGCGGACCTCCTCGGGCAGATCCGCCATCTCGGCGATCCCGCCCGCGTTGTCGGTGATCGGGCCAAAGGCGTCCAGCGCGACGATCAGACCCGTCAGCGAGAGCTGGCCCATGACCGCGACGCCGATGCCGTAGATCCCCTGCGAGCCCCCGCCCGCGAGCTTCCAGGCGCCGAAGATCCCGAGCACGAGCACGAGCGCGGGCAGCGCCGTGGCCTGCAGCCCTGAGCCGAAGCCCTGGATGATGTTCGTCGCGTGACCCGTCTCCGAGGCCCTCGCGGTCTTCTTCACCGGCGAGAAGCGCGTGGAGGTGTAGTAGTCGGTGATCACGAACAGCAGCGCCGTCACGCCGATCCCGATCAGCGCGCAGAGATAGAGGTGCCCCCAGCTCGGCGTCGTCACGAGGCCTTCTGTGTTCTTGTAGGTGAGTTCGTTCACCAGCCAGTAGGTCACCGGCGCGAACAGGCCCGCCGCGAGCACGCCCGAGACGACCAGACCCTGGTAGAGAGCGCGCTCGACGTTCCCCGAGCGGGTCCTCACAGCGAACGCGCCGACGATCGACGCGAGGATCGCCACGCCGCCGAGCACGAGCGGGTAGATCGCCACGCGCGTGGCCTCGTGGAAGGTCAGCACGCCCAGGAGCATCACGGCCACCGCGGTCACCGCGTAGGTCTCGAACAGGTCCGCGGCCATCCCCGCGCAGTCCCCGACGTTGTCCCCGACGTTGTCCGCGATCACCGCCGGGTTGCGCGGATCGTCCTCGGGGATCCCCGCCTCGACCTTGCCGACGAGATCCGCGCCGACGTCCGCGGCCTTCGTGAAGATCCCGCCGCCCAGTCGTGCGAAGACCGAGATCAGCGAGCCCCCGAAGCCCAGGCCGATCAGCGCGTTGACGGCCGTTTCCTGGCTGTAGTCGAAGACCGCCGTCAGCAGGCCGTAGTAGCCGGCGACGCCCATCAGCGCTAGGCCGACGACGAGCAGGCCCGTGATCGCGCCGCCGCGGAACGCGACGCTCAGCGCCGGGGAGACGCCCCCGCGGGCAGCCTCGGCGACGCGCGCGTTCGCGCGCACGGAGACGTTCATGCCGATGTAGCCGACCGCGCCCGAGAGCGCCCCGCCGATCGCAAAGCCGCACGCGACCGCGATGTCCTGCACGAGCCACACCGCCACGAACAGCGCCACGCCGACGATCGCGATCGTCGTGTACTGGCGATTCAGATACGCCCGCGCGCCCTGCTGGACGGCGAGGGAGATGCTCTGCATCTTCTCGTTCCCGGGCGAGAGCGCCAGCAGCGCCCTGGTGGTGAAGAGGCCGTACACAACCGCGCACCCGGCGCACAGAAGGGCGACGACGACCCCATGGTTCGTCAGAAAGCTGCTCAACAGATATCCTCCGCGGTCTCGTTGTCGTGCCGCGCGAGGACGCGCGCACATTGGTCTCGTCTCGGCCGCGATCGCCCCTAACCAAGCGCTCGCCGGCCTCCGGCTCAAAAGCGCGCGGAGTCTATCGTGCGCGCATCTTTCGTGCGGTCCTCCGCGGCGCGGTCCCGTGCGCTCAGCTGCCCGGCACCCACAGCCGCCCGCTGGCCTGCGCCGGCCCCGGCTTCTCGGGCGTGGGCTTCTCGGGCGGCGTGCGGGAAGCGCCGCCCTCGGCTCCCTCTCCCTCGGGCGTCCGCGTCGCCGAGGTCTCGGCGGCTCCCGGCGCCGGCGTGGGCGTCCCCGTGCTCTGCACCTCGCGCGCGTAGGCGAGCTGGAGCTCCGACAGCGCGTCGCGCAGGGGGCGCAGCTCGCTGCCCGGGACGCGGCGCTCCAGGACCTCCACCAGCGCGCGCGCCCCGTCGATCGCGTCGCGGACCTGCTCCAGGTCGCGCTCGCCCTCCACGCCGGGTCCGAGCCCGAGGCGCCGCCCGCCGAGGTTCAGCAGCGAGACGCTCGCCTGCAGGATCACATCCGCGCTCGTCAGCCGGCGCAGTTCCTCTTCGTAGGCCGCGCGCAGCTCCGCTTCGCTCGGCTGCACTCCGGGGTCCGTCCCCTCGCGCGCGCTCATACGGTCTTCCCCTGCGTCCTCATACGCTTCATACGTTCGTCTCCTCTTCGCTCATACGGGCACCTCTTCTGAATACGTCTCTCGGGTCTCCGCGATCGACGCCGCGAAGACCTCCTCGCGGGTCGCGCCCGCCTCGATCATCGCGCGCTGGCGCTGCGCGCCGTTGCGCTCGGGGAAGCCGACCTCGATGCCGAGCTCCCCGCGCATCGGCGCCGTCCAGTCCAGCAGCCGCTCGATCGCCCCGCGCGCGGGGTGCTCCTCGCCCCGCTCCAGGTCGATCAGGCGCCCGTCCAGGCCGAAGCGGATCGCGCGCCAGACGTTCTCCTCGATCAGGCGCGGTGCGTGGTCGGTAAACGGCACGCCCTCGTCGACGTCGCGCGCGGCCTGCGCGACGCACGCGAGGATCAGCCCCGCGAGCGCCTCGGACTCCCCCGCGGTCGCCTGCGCGTCACAGATCCGCACCTCGACGGTCCCGAACTTGAAGTGCGGGCGCACCGACCACCAGACCTGCGTGAACTCCACGATCGAGCGCGTGGAGAGCAGGAGCTCGATGTACTCGCGGTATGCCCCCCAGCCCCCGAAGGCGTCCGGCACCCCGCAGCGCGGGAAGCTCCGCGTGAAGCTCTGCGTGCGCGCCGAGTGAAGCCCCGAGTCGCGCCCGTCCAGGAAGGGCGAGTTCGCCGAGATCGCCAAGAGAGCTGGGAGCACCGCCCGCAGGCGATCGCAGACCCGCACCGCTCGATCCGCGCCCCGAATCCCCACGTGGACATGCATCGAGAAGGTGTTGTTGCGCCACGCCACGTACTTCAGTCCCTCCTCCACACGACGGTAGTGCTCGGTGTCGATGATCCGCTGCTCGCGGTAGTCCGCCCAGGGATGCGTCCCCGTCGCCCCCAGCGCAACCCCCTCCGCGGCCATCAGGGCGAACAGCCGCCGGCGGCGCTCGCGCTGGTTGTGCAGCGCCTCCTCCAGGTCCCGGCCCGCGCCGGAGATGATCTCGATCTCCGAGGAGATCAGCTCGCCGCAGATCCCCTCGTGCAGGAACGCGTCCGAGCGGCTGCGATCGAGGAGCTCCTCGTAGCGCGGAACCAAATCGTGCGTCCGCGGATCGAGCAGCGCGAACTCCTCCTCGAGGCCCACCGTGAAGTCGACCGCCTCCGCGAAGATCTCCTGCGCGCTGTCCAGATCTGAGCTCTTCATCGCCCCTTGGAGGATCAGGTCAGGTAGAAATAGAGCGCATAGAGCAGGTCCACCGCGGGGCTCGAGGTGTGGACCGTCACCTCCGGCGGAACGTCCAGGAGGGACTCGGAGTAGTTGAAGATGATCTTCACCCCCGCCGCCACGAGCTCGTCCGCGAGGCCCTGCGCGGCCCGGCCGGGGACCGCGAGCACGCCCACGACGATGTCCTCCTCCTCGACCACCCGGCGCAGCTCATCGGTGTGGCGGACCGTCTCCGCGCCCACCTTCGTGCCGACCTTCGCGGGGTCCACGTCGAAGATCGCCACCACCCTGAAGCCGTGGTCGGCGAAGATGTCCGAGGAGGCGATCGCCTTGCCCAGGTGGCCCGCGCCGAGCAGCGCGATGTTGTGCTGGCCCGAGGTCCGCAGGATCTTGCGGATCTGCGAGACCAGCGACTCCACGTTGTAGCCCACGCCCCGCTTGCCGAACTTCCCGAAGCCCGAGAGGTCGCGGCGGATCTGCGTGGAGTTCACGTGCGTGTAGTCCGAGAGCTCCTGCGAGGAGATCGTCTCCTTGCCCATCTTCTTCGCCTGCGTGAGCACCTGCAGGTAACGCGAGAGGCGCGCCGCAACGCCCAGCGAGAGGCGCTCCACGGCGATCGGCGCCAGCCCCGGGGCAGGCGCCGAGGGGCTCTCGGTGGGGCTCTCCACGCCGCCCCGTGGCGGGCTGCTCGTCTGCGGGACACTCATCGCCGGGACTCTAGCCGCTCCCTCAGAAGCTCCTCGTCGATGAAGTAGTCAAAGAGCTCCTCCCCGTCCACGCTCAGCACGGGTATTCGCTCGAAGTACGCCCGGTGCAGACCCTCGTCGCTCGTGATGTCCCGCTCCTCCAGGTCAAAGTCGAGCTCCCCACGCATCCGCACGAGCACCCCCAGGGCCTCATCGCAGAGATGGCAGCCCGGGCGCGTGTAGAGCGTCAGCAGCGCCATCCTCAGGAGCGCCCCCCCGGCAGTTCCCCACTCGCGTAGACGTCCAGCGGGAGGTACTCCGGGTAGGCGAGCACCGGCGCGTAGCGCGCCGCGCTCGCGATCATCGCCGCGTTGTCCGTGCAGAGCACCCGCTCGGGCACGTGCACCTCGGCTCCGAGCTCGTGAAGGCGCCGGCGCAGCTCGCCGTTGGCCGCCACGCCACCGCCCACCGCGAGGCGATCCAGGCCCGTCAGCTCGAGCGCCTGCTCCGCGCGCGCGATCAGGCTCCCCACGATCGCCGCCTGGTAGGAGGCCGCAAGGTCCGCCGCCCGCGCCGCCGTCCCGCTCTCCCCGAGCTCCCGCACCGCGTACAGCAGCGCCGTCTTCAGCCCCGCGAAGGAGAAGTCAAGGCTCCGCGCGAACGCGAGCTTGCCCACCCCCAGCCCCGAGCGGCTCGTCCCGCCCGAGGGGAGCTCGAACGCACCGGGGTCCCCACCGACCGCCAGGCGTTCCAGCGCCGCGCCCCCTGGGTAGCCCAGGCCGAGCATCCGCGCCCCCTTGTCGAACGCCTCCCCCGCCGCGTCGTCGAGCGTGCTCCCGAGCACCTCGAAGCCCTCGTGCTCGCGCACGTGAGCCAGCAGCGTGTGCCCACCGCTCGCGATCAGGCAAACGAACGGCGGCTCGAACACGGGCGCGATGAAGTTCGCCGCCACGTGCCCCTGCAGGTGATCGATCGCCGCGAACTCCAGGCCCCGCGCCGCCGCGAGCGCCTTCGCCCAGGAGAATCCCACGAGCAGCGCCCCCACGAGCCCCGGCCCGCGCGTCGCCGCCACGGTCTCGACCTCCTCGATCCCCATCCCGGCCTCGCGCAGGGCCTCCTCGACGACTAGGTCGACCAGCTCGAGGTGGTGACGCGAGGCGATCTCCGGGACGACCCCGCCGAAGCGGTCGTGGACGCCCTGCGAGGAGATCACGTTCGCGCACAGCCTCCCCCCACCGTCGAGGACCGCCGCACACGTGTCGTCGCAGCTCGTCTCCAGCGCCAGGATCGCGCTCATGCCGGCGCCACCCTCATACCGGACCCGGGTTCGGGACGTCCTCGAGCGTCCCCGCGAGCGTCGCGGGCGTCCGCCACATCACGAGCGCGTCCTCCCCGTTGTCCTGGTAGTAGCGCCGTCGCAGCCCCGCCGCGCGGAAGCCCTCGCGTTCGTAGAGGTGGATCGCCACGTCGTTGGAGCGGCGCACCTCGAGGGTGTAGCGCGCCTCCCCGTCCGCGACCCGCTCATAGAGCTCCGCGAGCAGCGCCGAGGCGACCCCCTCGCGGCGGTGCTCGGGGTCGACCGCGACGTTCATCACGTGCCAGACCGTCTCGTAGCGTGAGCAGATCAGGTATCCCACCATCCGGCCCTCCCGCTCAGCCGCCAGACAGATCCCCGAGGGCTTCGAGAGCTCGAGCACGAACATCGCCAGCGACCACGGCGTCGGGAACGCGCGGCGCTCGATCGCGATCACCTGCGGCAGGTCCCGATAGGTCAGGACCCGGATCGCCGGCGCCGAGAACCTCGGGCGCAGCTCCGCCGTCGACATCCCGCTCACCCCCCCGCGCCCTGCAGCGCGAGCTCCGCGTCCGGCCGGCGCCGGTAGTCCGGCACTATCGCCTCCGCCGCGACCGTCTCCCGGCCGAGCGCCAGCTCACAGATCGCCCCCGCCGCGACCCCGTGCAGCGGGGAGGAGCGCTCCGGCACCCGCGCCCCCGCTTCCTCCAGATCCTTGCGGTAGCGCACCGCGCCGTCCCCCACCGCATGCCAGCCCGCCAGTCGGCCCGCCGCCGGGGTGCCCTCCCCGGGCGCGCCCTCGCCAAGGACGCCCTCCAGGATCTCCCCCACGCTCCCCGGCGCAAGCGCCCGCGGCCTTGCGAGCTCCCCCTCGGGGCCGTGCGCCGCCACGTACACCTCTCCCCGCCGCGCATCGATCACCGCGAGCACGCCCCGGTCCTCCGCCCCGCACCCCCGCAGCGCCGGGCGCGCAAGGGCCTGGAGCGTCGAGACGCCCACGAGCCCGACCCCGAGCGATCTCGCCAGGCCCCGCGCCGTGGCCGCGCCGACGCGCAGGCCCGTGAAGGTCCCCGGCCCTAGCCCCACTGCGACCCGCTCGATCGCCCCCCATTCGAGTCCGGCCTGCGTGAGCAGCCCGTCCGCGAGTGCCAGCAGCCGCGTCGCGTGGCCCGGGCGCCCGTTTTCGGTCGGGACGTCCCGGGCTTCGAGGGTCCGCCCGTCCGCAAGCCCCAGCGCGACCGCCGTCGTAGGCGTCGCCGTGTCGAAGCCGAGGACGATCACCGCGCCACCTCGATCCGCCGCCGGTCCCCGCCCTGGTGGGAGAGGGTGATCCGCAGCCGCGCCCCCGGGAGCTCCCCGCCGGCCTGCTCGGGCCACTCCACGAAGGCGATCCGCCCCGGCCCGAGATAGTCGGCGAGCAGCTCTGGGTCCTCGTCCTCGAGCCCCGCGAGCCGGTAGAGATCGAGATGAGAGACCGTCACCCCCGCGCCCCGGTAGCGGTGCCCGATCGCGAACGTCGGGCTCGTCACCGGGTCGCGCACCCCCAGCGCCCGAGCCGCGCCGCGCACGAGCGTCGTCTTGCCCGAGCCGAGCTCCCCGTGGATGAGCACGACGTCCCCGTCCCGGAGGTCTGCCGCGATCTCCGCGCCCAGCGCCTCCGTCTGCGCAGGGTCCGAGGTGTCGACGACGAGCACCCTGAAAACTCTAGCCACCCGCCTCGCCCGGACGTGCGGCTTGCCGCGATGACCCTCAGAAGAGACCGAGCTGGTCGGGCTCGGGGGCGCCCTGCTCCGCGGGCGCGTCCGGCTCCTGCGTCTCGAGCTCGGGGATCTCCATCTCGGAGGGCTGCTCGGGCGCGGGCAGTGCGAGCAGCTCGGGCAGCCGCGCGAAGTCCTCGCGGAGGGTCTCGAGGATTCGGGGCGTGTAGAGCGCCGCCGCCGGGTGGTAGATCGGATACAGACGCACGTTGCGAGCACCGAGCGCGATCACCTCGGACTGTCCGTGCAGCCGTGTGATCCCCGTCGGATCGCCGCGGAGCAGCTTCGTGGAGAAGTTTCCGAGCGAGCAGATCACGCTCGGCTGGATCAGCTCGACCTGGCGCATGGTGTAGTCCTGACAGTTCTCGATCTCGATCG
>DASZFE010000302.1:0-1911 GCA_035940155.1 Solirubrobacteraceae bacterium
GGTGGACGCCCGCGCACGGAAGCCCCGCTCCACTTTGACCCCAAGCCGATCCGCCTCGACGGCGAGCAGATCTCGCAACCACGCACCCGTGTACTCCTCCATCCAAATCGGACCCTCCGCCTCCAGCATCACCAGGTGGGGTGAGCCCACGGTGTCCAGGTTCACGAACCACGTCCTCTCCGGTGGGAGCTCCCCGCGGTGGCGCGCCACGAAGGCGCGGACGCCGTCCTGAAGGGTCTCCTCCGCTCCACAGGACACCAGCAGCACGCGCAGCCCCCGCACCGGACGCTCCCGCAGCATCTCCGCCAGCGCCACCAGCGCCGCCACCGCGGAGAGGTTGTCGTTCGCGCCCGGGACCGTCGGGCTGCGCCACACGTCCGCGACGAGCGCCGCGCCGAGCGCGCCGAGCGCGAGGCCCGCGCGCGCGAGGCCCCGGCGACGGCCGAGCGCGCCCGCGAGCGTGCAGAGAGGCCCCGAGAGGCCGAACCACCACTGGGGCAACGGGGTCTTCACCCCTTCGAGGACCCCCGGCGCGAGCTCGTACAGGCGCCGCTGAAGGGTCTGGTCGAAGAGGACCCCCGTCTGAGGCGCGTCGTGGTGGGCGAGCACCACGAGCGTCCCGAGCGCCCCTCGCTCGCCGGCCCCCCGTGTCGCGGCCCCCCGCGCGGCCCCCTCCCACTCGCCGGCCCGCGCGATCAGGTTGACCGTGCTGCGGCGGCGGCGCACCAGCCGCCGCAGGACCCGCGGCCCGTTCTGGGCCTCGTCGACGATGCCCGCAAGCGTCGCCACGGCCAGCAGCGCCCCCGAGCCGCGCCGTCCGCCCAGGACGAGCGCCGCGCCCGCCACCCCGAGCAGGCCGAGCCCCGTCGCCGTCGGCGGGAAGATCCCCCAGGAGGGCTCCTCCTCCAGCGCCACCTCGACCCCGGCTACCCGCCGCAGCCGCGCCGCGAGCCACTCCGCGGCCTCCCGCTCCCCGGGCGAGCACGGCGTACGGTCGATCGGGGCGAGCCGCTCCACGACCTCCCGCAGGACGCCCTCGAGCCGGCCCCGGTCAAATCCGTCCTCACTGGTGCCCATGGAAAGCATTATCGTTGGGAGATCAAAGGTCGGAAGCACCCAGGGACAAAGGGATGTTCTTATTCTGACTCAGTATCTTCTACTGTCAAGCCTATGTTTCGGCCGCCGATACCCGGTGTGGACCAGCCAGTAGGTGGACCGGGCGAGGCCCTTTTCAGTGCCCACGAGACGGGCCTCGCCCGGTGACAGGCGCAGCGGACCGGCATGGTGTGTCATGACCGCGATCGTCCTCGCCCATCTCGAGCATGTACCCCCGGCTGTCGTCGGCGAACGGTCGATCCGGGCGGTATGGTGCGGACATGGACCAGCGAACCCTCGGAGGCACCGGCGTCCACGTGAGTCCGCTCTGTCTCGGGGCGATGATGTTCGGCGCCTGGGGGGAGACCGACCACGATGCCTCCGTGCGCATCATCCACCGGGCGCTTGATGCGGGGATCAACTTCATCGACACCGCCGACGTCTACTCGCGCGGGGAGTCCGAGACGATCGTCGGCAAGGCCCTCGGCGGGGGCCGCCGCGAGAACGTCGTCCTGGCAACGAAGTTCCACGGGACGATGGGCGAGGACCCCAACGAGGCGGGGAACTCGCGGCGGTGGATCACGCGGGAGGTCGAGGCCTCGCTGAAGCGGCTGCAGACCGACTGGATCGACCTCTACCAGGTGCACCGCTGGGACCCCTGGACCGATCACGAGGAGACCCTCGGGGCGCTCTCCGATCTCATCGCCCAGGGCAAGGTCCGCTACGTCGGCTCCTCGACCTACCCGGCGGCGGAGATCGTCAAGGCCCAGTTCATCGCCCGCGAGCGGCGTCTGCAGCGCTACGTCTGCGAGCAGC